>JAEELU010000043.1 GCA_016282815.1 Acholeplasmatales bacterium | reverse complement strand
TGTACAAGAGATAATTCTAGAACAAGAAGATTATATTTAGAATATATCAAGGATAAAAAGGATGTTAAAATAGTAAAATTATATGATACTGATATAAAGCCTATCGATAATGAAGCTATTCATAAAAGAGATTTAGCCAAGCTAAATCATGATTTTAGTGATCCTATTTATGATTATGGTAAAGACTTTATGAATGCAGATGAGATTATTATTGCTGCACCATACTGGGATTTATCATTTCCAGCTATCCTAAAGATATATTTTGAAAATATAAGCATTGGTGGATTAACATTTGGATATGATGAAAAAGGTAATATAATAGGCTTTGGGAAGGCTAATAGACTAATCTATTTTTCAACTGCAGGTGGTAAGGTAGATAGGCATATGGGATATGAATATGTAAGTGAAATATCAAAAACATTCTTTGGTGTTAAGGAAACCTATAATTATTGCATAGATTCATTAGATATAGATCCATCTAAAGCAGAAGAATTATTAGATAAGGGAATAAAAGATATAATGAAGAATATAGAGAGCTTATAGTTCTCTATTTTTTTTTTTGAAATTGTATTGTATAATAAAATATATCAATAAGTATGAGAGGATTTTTATGGAAGAAGACAAGGATTTATTATTAACACCATTTAAGTATTGTATAGCTTTAACGATATTTTCATTAATTGGATTATTTATAATGTTTTTGTTATATTTAACTAATACGCTTCCATGGGATTATGCTCTTTATTTTAGTATACCAATCATGGCCATATTTGCTTTATTAGTAATCGTAGATATTGTATTATTACTGATAAAAATTAATAAAAGGAAAAAGAAGAAATAGTTATATATTCTGACATCTAATTGAGACCTACATTTAAAAATGTTGGTCTTTTTTTATTAATTTTACATTTTCTCTTGCCAAATTTGACAGAAGGTAATATAATAGTAAAATGCCTGTAGTGGCAGATTTTTAGAATAAAATAACAACATACTATATATAATATAGTATTTCATATATCGTGGTTATCCCATAAATAAAGGCTATAAGCAACCTTTTAGCTAAGTGCTATAAAGTCTAATGACGGCTTAAATATTTGAAAGGATAATTTTATTAGGTGTCTTTATGGAAAATCAAGAATTCAAGGGAATCTATAGAAATGTAAACTATGGTAAGAAATCTGTAAGACGTAACTATTCAAAGGTTCGTACATCAGTTGATTTACCTGGTTTAATTGAGATTCAAACAAAATCCTTTGACAAGTTCGTAGAGCAAGGTTTACAGGAGGTATTCAATGATGTATCTCCAATATCTTCATTCAATGGTGATTTAAAATTATATTTCCAAGATTATCATTTTGAGGATGCTAAGTTCAATGTTGTTGAATCTAAGTTAAGAAAGATCAACTATTCACGTCCATTAAAAGTAAATGTATTACTTGAAAATGGTCAAACAGGAAGTTTTGTCCGTCATGAATTATTTATGGGTGACATTCCTTACATGACTCCAGTTGGTACATTCGTTATCAATGGTGCTGAGCGTGTTGTAATCAGTCAGATTATTCGTTCATCAGGAGTTTACTATGATAGGGAAATCGACAAGAAAACAGGAGAGGTTAAGTTCTCTGGTACTGTAATGCCAACACGTGGTTCTTGGATTGAATTCGAGGCTGGTTCTCGTGGTGATGTTTGGTATGGTAAGCTTAACCGTAGTAAGAAGATTCCTCTTACAACAGTTTTAAGAGCATTCGGTTTATCATCTAACAAGGATATTACAGATTTATTCGGTGACAATGAGCACTTCAAGGAAACATTTAAGAAGGATCAAACTACTGACGCAAATGAGGCAGCTATCGAGGTTTACTCAAAGCTACGTCAAGGTGAAAAGGTTCCAGCTGAAGGAGCTAAGGGTTTAATCATTCAAAATTTATTCGACCCTTCTAAATATGATTTACAGAAGGTTGGTCGTTATAAATACAACCAAAAGCTAGATGTATTAGCACGTGCACGTGGATTCCAATTATCACGTGATGTAATCGCTGAGAATGATGTTGAGGATCCTGAAACAGGAGAAATCATCTATTCTAAGGGTGAGGTTATTGCTAAGGCTGGCGAAGTAGTTGAGGGTGAGGTTTACGATAGACTTAATAAGTCTCGTGCAGGCTTCAGCTACACATTCACATTCGGTGCTGAATTAAGCAAGGATGAGAATTACCATTGTAAGGAATCAATCAACGAAATTCTATATATCAACGTTGTAAAGGGTGATCAAAAGGAAGAAGTTAAGATTATTGGTAACCATTATGCAGAGGAAGGCTTATACCTTACTATGAGTGATGTAGTTGCTTCAGTAAGCTACTTCATCAACCTATATAGCGGTGTTGGTAGAATTGATGATATCGACTACTTAGGTAATAGACGTTTAAGATTAATTGGTGAATTATTAAAGAACCAATTCCGTATCGGCTTTGCTAAGCTAAAGAAGAATATCGAAGACAGAATGTCTACAGTAGAAATTGAGAAGGCAACTCCTCAAAATCTAATTAACATTAAGCCTTTAACTTCTTCATTAAAGGAATTCTTCGGTTCAAGCCAATTATCACAATTCATGGATCAAATTAACCCACTTGCTGAAATTACACAAAAGCGTCGTATTTCTGCACTTGGTACTGGTGGTATCGCTCGTGATAGAGCCGGCGTTGAGGTTCGTGACGTTCACAATTCACATTATGGACGTATGTGCCCTATCGAAACTCCAGAAGGTCCATCAATCGGTTTAATTACATCTTTAGCAACATATGCTAAGGTTAATGAATATGGCTTCATCGAGTCTCCATATTTCGTATGTAAGTATGATGAGAATGGTGTTAAGTACGTATCTGATGAAATTACTTATCTATCAGCAACTGCTGAAGAGGGTAAGATTATTGCAGCAGCCAATACAGTTCTAGACGAAAACAAGCACATTGTTGAGGATAGAGTTATTGGACGTTTAAATGGTGAAACTGCAATTTTCTCTAAGGATGAAATTGAGTACATGGACGTATCACCTCAACAAGTTGTATCTGTTGCCGCAGCGTGCGTTCCATTCCTAGAGCATGATGATGCTACACGTGCCCTAATGGGTGCCAACATGCAACGTCAAGCAGTACCTATTATTAATCCAGAAAGCCCAATTGTTGGTACTGGTATGGAATATAGAGCAGCTAAGGACTCTGGTTCTGCAGTAACAGCAACTGGTAGTGGTATCGTTGAATTCGTAGACGCAAAGAAGATTATCATTAAGGAAGATACTGGTGATGTCAAGAGATATGACCTATATCAATTCTTAAGATCTAACTCTGCAACAGCTAATATGCATAGACCTATCGTTAAGGCTGGTGAAAGAGTTGAGCGTGGCGATGTTATTGCTGATGGTCAGTCAATGAAGAATGGTGAGCTTGCATTAGGTAGAAATGTACGTATCGCATTCATGACTTGGGAAGGCTATAACTTCGAGGATGCCGTAATTATGAGTGAAAAGATGGTATATGATGACGTATATACATCTTTACATATTGATGAATTTGAAATTGAAGCTCGTGATACAAAGCTAGGACCTGAGGAATTCACTTATGAAATTCCAAATGTTAGCGACGAGCGTAAGAAGAATCTAGATGCTAATGGTATCATTATTCCTGGTTCTGAGGTTAAGGAAGGCGATATCCTAGTAGGTAAGACAACTCCTAAGGGACAAACTGATCCAACTCCAGAAGAGAAGTTATTATTAGCAATATTCGGTGAAAAGAGCCGTGATGTTAGAGATTCATCTCTAAGAGTTCCACACGGAGGTGGAGGAATTGTTCAATCAGTTCAACACTTCAAGAAGTCTAAGGGTGATGATTTAAATCCTGGTGTTAACGAAGTAGTTCGTATTTTCATCGTTCAAAAGCGTAAGATTCAGGTTGGAGATAAGATGGCTGGTCGTCATGGTAACAAGGGTGTTATTTCTAACATTCTACCAGTAGAGGATATGCCATTCTCAGCAGATGGTCAACCAATCGATATTATGCTTAACCCACAAGGTGTTCCATCTCGTATGAATATCGGTCAGGTACTTGAATTACATTTAGGTATGGCTGCAAGAAACATCACTAACCGTGAGCGTAAGGTATTCATCGATGAATATACAAAGAAGAACGGATTAATTCCTACTCAAGCAGAAATTGAAGCTGCAGTACCTGAGTTAAAGGTAGCTACTCCAGTATTCGATGGTGCTACAATCGAAGACATTGAGCAAATCATGAAGGAAGCTGGAATGTACAGAAATGAAATGATTGAAAAGGGTCTTAATCCAGATGATAAGAACGCAGTAGATAATTATACTTGTGATGGTAAGATGGTACTTTACGATGGACGTACAGGTGAGCCATTCGAGAACCGTATCACAGTAGGTATCATGTATTTCGTTAAGTTAAGCCACATGGTTGATGATAAGTTACATGCTAGAAACGTTGGTAAGTATACATTAGTAACTCAACAGCCAATGGGTGGTAAGGCTCAAAACGGTGGTCAACGTTTCGGTGAAATGGAAGTTTGGGCACTTCAAGCATATGGTGCTGCACATACATTACGTGAAATGTTAACTATTAAGTCAGATGATTTAGTAGCAAGAGACCGTACATTTGATGCAATCGTTGATGGTAATAGAATTCCTGAGTCTTCAATTCCTGAGTCATTCAGAGTATTAACAAGAGAATTACAATCTTTAGGTATGCATGTTGAGTTAATCAACAACGATGGTGAGAATGAAGTAAATCGTTCAATCGTTGATGGTAAGCTATTAAATATCGAATCTGAAAGAGTTGCTTACAACTATGAAAATGCTGTAAAGCAAGATGTTAAGGTTGAAAGAATCGATGATACTGATGAGCTCGATTTCGAGGATGATGAATTAGATGACCTAGATGAGGAAATCGAAGGAGGCGACGACAATGAGTAAGCAATATAAATATATTAAAATTGGATTAGCTTCTCCTGAGGAAATTTTATCATGGTCACATGGTGAAGTATTAAAGCACGAAACTATTAACTATAGAACATTAAAGCCTGAACCAGATGGATTATTCTGTGAAAAGATTTTCGGTCCATCTAAGGATTATCAATGTGCTTGTGGTAAGTCTAAGCGTTCTACTGATAAGGGTAAGGTTTGTGAAAAGTGTGGAGTTGAAATAACTGAGTCTAAGGTACGTCGTGAGCGTATGGGTCACATTAAGCTTGCTTCTCCAGTAGTTCATACTTGGTTCTTAAGAAACAGCCCATCTCCACTAGCTACATTACTAGAATTAAAGACAAAGGATCTAGATGAAATTGTTTATCTAGCATCATATATCGTTACTGATCCAGGTAAAGTAAAGGATTTAAAGAAGAAGAGCATTTTAACTGAGCAAGAATACTCAATTATGAATGAGCAATATCCTGGCCAATTCAAGGCTTTAACTGGTGCTGAGGCTATCAAGGCATTATTAAAGAATATCGACCTTGAGGAAGAGGCTAAGCTATTAAGAAAGAGACTTAAGACTTCATCTAAGCAAAGAAGAGATAAGGTTATTAAGCGTCTTGAGGTAGTTGAGTCATTCCTAAGAAGTGATAATAAGCCTGAATGGATGATTATTGAGGTATTACCAGTAATTCCACCTGCATTACGTCCAATGGTACAACTTGAGGGTGGTAGATTTGCTACAACAGATTTAAATGATTTATACCGTAGAATTTTAAACCGTAACAATCGTTTAAAGAAGCAATATGAAATGGGTGCACCTCACCTAATCACAAAGAATGAAAAGAGAATGCTTCAAGAGGCAGTTGATGCCTTAATCGATAACTCTAAGCGTGGTAAGAAGGCTGCTTTAGATAAGAATCATAAGCTAAAGAGCTTATCAGATATGCTTAAGGGTAAGCAAGGACGTTTCCGTCAAAATCTACTTGGTAAGCGTGTTGACTATTCAGGACGTTCAGTTATCGTTGTTGGTCCATCATTAAGAATGTACCAATGTGGTATTCCAAAGGAAATGGCATTAATTCTATTTAAGCCATTCGTATTAAGAGAATTAATGAAGGCTGGTCAATCTATCGCTGTTGCTAATAAGATGTGCGATAACCAAGAATCAGTTGTATGGGGAATTCTTGAGGAAGTAATTCGTGAGCATCCAGTATTATTAAACCGTGCTCCTACACTTCACCGTTTAGGTATTCAAGCATTCGAGCCAGTACTAATCGAGGGTAAGGCAATTAGACTTCACCCATTAGTATGTACACCATTCAACGCCGACTTCGATGGTGACCAGATGGCAGTACACGTTCCTCTATCTTTAGAGGCACAAGCAGAAGCAAGATTATTAATGCTTGCAAGTAACAATATCCTTAACCCTAAGGATGGTAAGCCAGTTGTTACACCTTCACAGGATATGATCCTTGGTAACTATTATTTAACAATGGAAGCTAAGGGCGAGCCTAATGAGGGTCATGTATATAAGGATTTCGATGAAGCATATATGGCATACAAGAATGGTGCTATTACACTTCATACACGTGTTTTTGTAGATATTTCATATTTACCAGAAAGCAAGTTCAATACAGCTAAGCTTCCTTCTAAGTATTTATTTACTACATTAGGTAAGATGATTTTCAACAACATCCTACCAGTTGAATTCCCTTATTTAAATGAACCAACTGAGGATAACCTTGTTAATGAAACACCAGCTAAGTACTTCCTAGATAAGAATGATTTAGCAGGTTCAAGAGAAAGATTAATTAATAGTAAGTTAGTTGATCCATTAAAGAAGAAGAATATTTCAAGAATTATCGCTGAGGTATTCAAGAGATTTAAGATTACTGAAACTTCAAAGATGCTTGATAGAATCAAGGATTTAGGTTTCCAATATTCTACAATTGCTGGTTTCACTATTTCAATGACAGACGTTATTGATTATTCTGGTAAGCAGGATCGTATTAAGGAAGCTGAAAAGAAGATTGATGAAATCACAGATTTCTATACATTAGGTTTAACTACTAACAAAGAACGTAAAAAGCAAATTGAGGCTGAATGGGCCTCAGCTAGACAAGACATTGAAAATGGTGTTTGGGATGCCTTCAAGGAAGCTAACAACCACATTTATATGATGGCTGACTCTGGTTCACGTGGTAGCCGTTCTAACTTCGCTCAGTTAGCCGGAATGCGTGGTTTGATGGCTAATACAGCCGGTGAAACTATCGAGGTTCCAGTTAAGGCTAACTTCCGTGAAGGATTATCAGTTGCTGAATTCTTCATCAGTACACACGGTTCAAGAAAGGGTTCTACAGATACAGCCCTTAAGACTGCAGACTCTGGTTACTTAACTCGTCGTTTAGTTGACGTTTCACAGAGCGTTGTAATCTCTTGTGAGGATTGTGGAACTGAGAATGGATTCTATGTTACTAAGATTGTTGATGAAAATACACTTGAGGATGGTAAGCCAAAGCTAGTTGTATCATTAGCTGATCGTTGTATCGGTAGATTCGCTGCTAAGGATGTTATCAATCCAGCTACAGGTGAAGTAATCGTTAAGAGAAATGAAATTATCGACGAAGACATCGCTAAGAAGATTAACGATGCTAAAATCGAGAGCGTATGCTTAAGAACAAATCTTACATGCGAAGCTAAGTCTGGCGTATGTATGAAGTGTTATGGACGTAACCTTGCAACTAACATGATTGTTGAGGTTGGTGAAGCAGTAGGTACAATTGCTGCTCAATCAATCGGTGAGCCAGGTACACAGTTAACAATGAGAACATTCCACTCTGGTGGTGTTGCCTCAACTGCCGATATCACTCAAGGTTTACCACGTGTTCAGGAAATTTTCGAAGCACGTAAGCCAAAAGGTAAGGCTACTATCTCTGAAATTGATGGTAGAGTTACAAGCATCCAAAATACAAAGGCTGGTAAGGCAATTACTATTGTAAATGACGAAACTGGTGAGGAGAAGGTATACACTGTTGATGCTACAAGCGTACTTTTAGTATCAGAAAACAGTGCAGTAAAGCGTGGCGACAAGCTAATGACTGGTTCAATTCATCCAAAAGAGTTATTACGTGTATTAAATGCTGAAGCAGTACAAAAGTATTTAGTTGATGAAGTACAAAAGGTTTATCGTTCTCAATCAGTTGAAATTTCTGATAAGCATATCGAAATTATCGTTCGTCAAATGATGCGTAGAGTTAAGATTGACTTCGAAGGTGATACAACATTACTTCCAGGTCATGATGTAACTATTAATGAATATCATGATGCTGTTAAGTCAGCAATAGCTAATAAGGGTAAGCTTCCTATTGGTAAGCAATTATTATTAGGTATCACTAAGGCTGCCTTAGCATCTAATTCATTCCTATCTGCAGCTTCATTCCAGGAAACTACAAGAATCCTTACTTCAGCAGCAATCCAATCAAAGAGCGACTCTTTAATTGGATTAAAGGAAAATGTATTAATCGGTGGATTAATCCCTGCTGGTACAGGTATTCTAGAGGAAGTATCATTCGAATGTGAGCATAAGCCTGAAGAAGAAAATATCTATAGCGATGTATTAGCTGAAGCTAATAGTGCTAAGGAAGATTCTCAATCAGATCATGAAAGCTACTTAAAGCAAATTAGTGATGAGAATGAGGAAGATTCTCAAGACTTCGATGTTCAATTTGAAGAAACTGATATTAACGATTTATAGTATAAGCTTTATGGATTAATAAAATGGTATCTCTTATGAGGTACCATTTTTATGTTATGAATTTTTTTAAATAAGAACTTATGATGTATAAATAATAAATATTATTGTATAATTGTTTTGGGTGAATAATTGTGATTATAACATCTTTAGAAAATCAAAAGGTAAAATTATTATTAAAATTAGATTCTACTAAGAATAGAAAGAAAGAGAAGAAGTTCATTGTTGAAGGTAAGCATTTAGTTGATGAAGCTAGAAAAAAAGGAGTTCTTCTTGAAGCATATTCCTTAGAAGAAAAGGATGGATATATAGCTTTATCTAAGGAAATAATGAAAAAAATCTGTAACACAGATACTGTTGTTACAGAAATAGGCTTATGTAAAATAGTAGAATCTACTACATTAAGTGATAAATTATTAATATTAGATGGAGTACAGGATCCTGGTAATATGGGTGCTTTAATGCGTAGTAGTAAAGCCTTTGGCTTTGATACAATAATTATTGGCAATGGTTCTTGTGACATTTATAACGATAAGGTTATTAGAGCAAGCCAGGGTGCTATATTTAAGCTCAGCTTCATTCATGCAGATTTACTAGAAATAATACCTAAGCTATCTGTTTATGATGTTTATGGTACTAATGTAGTAAACGGAATTGAGCTTGATAATGTAGAAAAGAAGAATAAAATGGCAATAGTATTAGGTAATGAGGGTAATGGTATTTCAAAGGAAGTACAGGAAATATTAAAGAAGAATATTTATATACCAATGTCTAATACAGAATCATTAAATGTTAGTGTTGCTGGAAGCATAATAATGTATAAGCTAAGAAATAATTAAAAAAATGGTAGGTGTTCGTTCACCTACCATTTTAGTTTTTATTAGTTTCTTTGTAATTCATCATCAGTGATTAATAACATAAATATTCCACCAAGTAATGAACAGAAGAATATTGTTATTATACCCATTGCGACTAGGTCATCCTTAGATTTAGCTGAGTTTAGCTTATTTAAAGCAATGATACCAACTACTAATGGGAATATTGCCCAAAATAGGAAAATCATGTTAAGAATTATAAATACTTTAGATGCAGTTTTCATTATGCTTCCTCTTCGTCTTCATCGTCTTCAACTGTATATAGAGGTTGAATAGATTCATCTAAATCCTTCACCTTATACATTTTATCTACATACATGATACCATCTAAATGATCATATTCATGTTGGAATACTATTGCAGGATATCCTACAAGCTTTAGTTTAACATTTTTGATTTTGTTAGTATTGAAATCAAGAAGAGCACATTTAGCTTCAATCCAATAATGTCTAGGAGTTACTAGCTCTGGAGTAGGTCTATCAACTGATAGACAGCCTTCACCGCCTGGTAAATATACCATTTCCTTTGATTTATTAGTAATTATTGGGTTGATTACAGCTAGTGTATACTTGGTGTGCTTTTCATCTAAGAAATCCTCTGCATTGATTGCGAACATTCTTTTCTTAACTCCAACCTGTGGAGCAGCTATACCAACACCTGGTCTTATTTTATATTTTTCTACAAGCTCATCTATTTGAGATACTATTACATACTCATATAAGCCTCTTATACAATTTAAATCATCTGTTGTAAGAGGTAAATTAACTCTATCACATTTTTCTCTTAAAATTTGACAGCCCTCTTTAACTATATCATTTGCTAAATACATTTTAATCACCGGAAATAATTATATCATAATTATAGAAAAAGTCCAATTATGACTAAAAATATGTTATTATAATAAATGGTGATTTATTTATGGAAGAAGCAGTAAATAATTATATTAACGAAGTTTTAGAGCTTCCTGAATTTAAAAGATTAGTAGAGCTTAAGATATTAATAGATGATAAGTATTCAAAGGAAATATTAGCTTTTAAAACAACTGAAGAAAAATATAATGAGGCTAAGAAATATCCTAATAATTATGATATAAATACTATTAGAGATGGCTTTATAAAGGCTAAATCTAATTTGTATTCTAAGGCTGAGGTAAAGGAATATTTTGACTTAGAAAATCATATACAGGATTTATTAAATAATGATTTTAATAGGATTAAGGATTCTATAATTAATACTGATAAAATAAGATGTAATAGATTAAAATAATTGTAAATATTATATATTTAAGGTAAAATGATATTAAGATTGATTTACGAGGTGTCATAAGTGGCTGAATATGTTATTAACCAATATAGAGGTGTTTTTAAAAGAGCACTAGAACTATATGAAAACGAAAAATTTAAAGAATGCTCACAAATGTTTGAGACAGTTGTAAAAAACGATCCAGAAAACTTTCAGGCTAGCTATTATTTAGCTGATTTATTATATTATGGTAAGGGTGTACCTAAAAATATTAAAAGAGCATTCCAATTATATATGAGTGCAGCAACTAATAAGATTACTGAGGCTCAATACATGGTTGGTATGTGCTATCTAGAGGGTAATGGTACTATGCAGGATTCAACACAGGCTGTTGCGTGGTTCACTGAGGCTGCGAAGTATGCACATCCATTAAGCCAGTATTATTTAGGCCTTGCCTATATGAAGGGTGAGGGTATAGCAAAGGACGTACCAAGAGCAGCACAGTGGCTTGTCCATGCTGCAAAGCAGGGTATCGTTGATGCTCAAAGAGATGCAGCAACATGCTATGAGGAGCTTGGAAAGATGAAGGGTGCAGCAACTCTATATCTTGCTGGAGCTGAAAATGGCGATGATTATTGTATGGAAAGAATAGCAGATTGCTATGCAGATGGAAATGGTACTTTACAATGCACAGAACTTGCTGTACACTATTACGAGATGGCTGCTGAAAAGGGTAATGTTAATGCCCAGGTTAAGATGGCTAATAGATATTTTAAGGGTAATGGAGTTAAGCAATCTATCAATAAGGCAATTTATTGGTATCAGAAGGCTGCAAACAATGAAAACCCTGAGGCTATGAACGCACTTGCTGAATGCTATCACCTTGGTGATGGTGTAGCAAAGAACGACCAAACAGCTATTTCATGGTGGACGAAGGCTGCAACATTAAACAATGTTGATGCGATGATTCACCTTGCTGAAAACCTTACGGATCCAACAGACCCATTCGTAGATCAGGATTTAGTTACAGCTAAGTATTGGTGGAGTAAGGCTGCAGAGGCTGGAGACTCTTATGCGATGTATCGTTTAGGTGATTGCTTCGAAAGAGGTATTGGTGTTTCTGTAGTAAATATTGATGATGCCTATAAGTGGTATCGTTTAGCTGCACAAAATGGTAATAATGATGCTTTAGAGGCTTCAAAGAGATTTACTAAGAGTGTAGGCGGAAAGGTAAAGGTTAAAAAAGCATAATTGCTTTAACATAATAGTTTTAGGAGGAGTTATATATTATGGATTTAGTGATTTTAGCTGCAGGTATGGGCAGCAGATTTGGTGGTTTAAAGCAAATTGAACCAATTGATGAATACGGTAATTTTATTATTGATTATTCAATTTATGATGCAAAAAAAGCAGGATTTGATAAGGTTATCTTTATCATTAAAGAGGAGAATTTAGAAATCTTTAAGGAAACTGTTGGTAAAAGAGTAGAAAAGTATATTAAGGTAGAATATGCATTCCAAAGACTTGAGGATGTTCCAGCAGGTGTAGTATTACCTAAGGATAGAGTAAAGCCTCTAGGTACAGCTCAAGCAATACTTTCATGTAAGGATTTAGTATCAGATAAGTTTATTATTATCAATTCAGATGATTATTATGGATCTGATGCATTCATGGTTGCTGCTAAATATTTGAATTCTTTAAAGAATGGTTCTAAGAATATTTATGGTAATATTGGATATATGGCTAAGAATACAATTACTGAGAATGGTTCAGTAAAGCGTGGAGTATTATTCTTTGATAAGAACAATAAGCTTGAAAAGCTAGTTGAATCTAAGATTGAGAAGGTAAATGGTAAATTAGTAGCTTCTCCACTAGAGGATGAAAATAATAAGAATGTAATTGCAGATGATACATTAGTATCAATGAATATGTTCGCATTTACTAGAGATATTATGGATTATTTAGATCAAGGATATAAGCAATTCTTTGATGATAATAAGGATAATCTAAAATCATGTGAATACTTAATTCCAACAGTAGTATCAGATTTAATTACTGCAGGAAAGGTAACATGTGATGTTTTATCTACTACATCAGTATGGTATGGTGTTACATATAAAGAGGATAAGGACTTTGTAGTTTCATCACTTAAGGCATTAGTAGATAAGGGAGAATATCCAAAGGGTATTTGGAAGTAATTTAATAAGTTAAATTAAATTAAATGGGGTGAATTATATTCATCCCTTTTAAAGCATTTAATATAAGGAGGTTAGCGTATGAAAAAGGTATTATATTTATTTACAACAATATCATTAATATTTGTCTTTTTACTGTTGACCTCATGTATCAAGGATAAAGAAAAAACCATAGATTCTTCAACATCTACCGGTAAGGTAGAAATAGAAGAATCAATGGTAAATATTCAAAGAGATTCATTTGATTATAATGGCAAATCAAAAACATTCAACGATTACGATATTGTAATAACATACAATAATGAAGAAATAAATCATAATTATTTCTCTTTTAATTATGACAATAACACTAGCCCTTCACGTAATAAGGCACTACTTACAATAGTATGTAAGGATGATAACCCTTATCTTACAGGAAGCTATAATTATTATTTTAGTATAATTTATAAAAGTGAAACTAAAGTTAAAACATTAGATGAAATTAATGATACATTTAATGATGGTGGTTATAAATGTGTTATTGAAA
Organism: Acholeplasmatales bacterium; assembly: GCA_016282815.1. Classification (GTDB taxonomy): domain Bacteria; phylum Bacillota_I; class Bacilli_A; order Acholeplasmatales; family Anaeroplasmataceae; genus Anaeroplasma. The sequence goes on along the minus strand of JAEELU010000043.1, from coordinate 478 downwards.
GTGGAACAATATTAGAAATAAAGGAAGATGAAACATTAATAATTCCTAGAGGCTTTGCCTTATACAACAATGGTAAGATAATTAATTATGGAAAAATAATAACTGAAGAAAGAAAAAATGAATACACAAATGGTGGATTAATTACTAATAATTATGGTGTCATAATTAACACTGAAAAAGGAATTATCACTAATGATGGTAGATTTGTTAATGGTGGAACGATTTATAATGATGGCGAATTTAAGAATAATAGTGATGTGACTAATAGTGTAAATGGAAAAATATATTCTAATATAGTTGATAACCCTGTTGTTAATACTGGTAATGCAGCTATTATTAGAGGTAATATCAAGGATAATTTGACTAACGTTAAAATGGGATATTTTAATTCTACTACATTAAAGACAGAATTCTTTGATAAGGTAGATGGTAAATTCCAAGTACCATATTTAGATGGTGGATATGGTTTTATAATAAG
>JAEELU010000042.1 GCA_016282815.1 Acholeplasmatales bacterium | reverse complement strand
TATGTACCATGTGAGGTATGTAAGGGTAAGAGATTCCAATCTGAAACATTAATGATTAAATTTAAAGATAAATCAATCGCTGATGTATTAGATATGAGAGTTGAGGAAGCAATAGAATTCTTTGATTCAATTCCTAAAATTAAATCAAAGCTTCAAACACTTCAAGATGTTGGCTTAGGCTATATTAAGCTTGGTCAATCATCAACCACATTATCTGGTGGTGAGGCACAAAGAGTTAAGCTCGCAACTGAATTACATTCTAAAATAACACCAACAACATTGTATATAATGGATGAGCCAACTACCGGCTTACATGTTGATGATATAAAGAAGCTAATGAATGTAATTGGCAAAATCGCTGATGCTGGCGCGACAGTATTAATCATCGAGCACAATTTAGATGTTATTAAGCTTGCGGACTACATAATCGATATGGGTCCTGAGGGCGGAGATAAGGGTGGTACTGTAGTATTTGCAGGAAGACCTGAGGATATTGTTAATTGTGAGGAATCATATACTGGTAAGTATTTAAAGCCACTATTAAAATGATTTCTTGATATTTATATAATCTTATTATATAATTCGCTTCGAATAGGTATTATTATGGCAAAAAAGAAAAAGAATCCTAAGAAGGAAGACCTTCTTAAAATGCTAAATGAGATGGCAGATAGTGATGATATAACTCCTGAGGATAAGGAAAAGCTTAAGGAGCTATCACTTGAAATCGATAGCATTAAGATATATACGAAATTTACATATATATTGGGATATGCAATAGTTTATTTATTTAAAATAATACTAATGTATATCATATCCCTAGTAGTATTAGGCTTATTTGTTAATTTTATGGTGATAGATAAGATTTACGTCTTTTTAATACCACTTGGTGTTAGCCTAATATTTAATGCTGTATCTTTAGCAACAAATGTAATATTAGATATTAAGAAAACATTTAATGTTGTCATATTATCCTATTTGTTTATCGTAATGGTATTTTTAATAATTAATATCTATTTTAAGGTATTTGAATTTGGAACAATTTGGTTATTTTATTTATTGTTAGTAAATATAATAGATGAATATATAATTTACAAAATTATAAGGAGGAAGCTATGGACAGAAAAATATTAATTAGTAAATTCCAAGCTGATAATAATCTTGAGCTATTAGCTGGAAAAGAAGGAATTAATAAGGAATTAATAGTTGATGAAATATCAAGACCTGGTCTAGAATTTACTGGATTCTTTGATTATTTTGATAATAAAAGAATAGTACTAGTAGGCTCTAAGGATGCTGCATTCTTAGGAACATTACCAGTCGAGGTAAGAAAAAAGAATCTTGATAAGCTATTTTCATTAAATCCTCCATGTATTGTATTTTCAAAGAATGTAAAAATTGATGAGCTATTCTATGAGATGGCTGATAAATATAAGATTGCAATGTTTAGAACACAGCTTAGAACTACTCCATCTTCATCAAAGCTATTTACCTATTTACAGGATAAGCTTGCTGAAAGATTATCTATTCATGGTACATTAATGGATATTAATGGTATGGGTACTCTAATTATAGGTAAAAGCGGAATAGGTAAATCAGAAACAGCCCTAGATTTAATTAAAAGAGGTCATCAGCTAATATCAGATGACCTTGTAGAAATAATCGAAAAGGAGCCAGGAAATCTTATTGGAACAAGCCCAGATATCCTAAAGAGATATATGGAAATAAGAGGTATTGGTATCGTTGATGTTGTTACTATGTTTGGTGCATCAAGCTATAGAGATAGAAAAAACATCAGATTAGTTGTTGAGCTTGAGGAATGGAACGAGAATAAATATTATGATCGTTTAGGTCTAGATAGTGAAAAGATTAAATATTTTAATACTGAAATTGCTAAGGTAACAATTCCAGTTTTACCAGGTAGAACTGTATCATTATTAGTAGAGTCTGCCGCTATGAATGAAAAATTAAAGCTTCTTGGTCATAATTCTGCATTAGAATTCGTTACTAAGGTAGATAACAAGGCTTTAGGCAAGGAGGATTAAAATGCTTGCACTTCCAAATCATTTTAATATTGGTAACTTTACTATAACATTTTATGCATTATCTATTTTAATTGGTACAGTAGTTGCCTTTATATTCCTATTAAGAGAAGCTAAAAAGCTTGGTATATCTAGTGAGGATATTTATTTAGGAACATTAATTACATTACCGCTTGCTATAATTGGTGCGAGAATATGGTATGTATTATTTAATATTTCATCATTCCACTCATTCGCTGAGGTATTGGGATTTAGAAATGGCCACTTTGAGGGTTTATCAGGTCTTGCAATACAGGGTGGAGTAATTGTTGTTTTAATCACATTATTCATATTCAGTAGAAAGCGTGGTATCAGTTTATATAGATTACTTGATGCAGCGATGCCTACTATTCTAATTGGTCAAATCTTTGGTAGATGGGGTAATTTCTTCAACCAAGAGCTATATGGACCAGTAATTCAGGCAGAATGGTATAAATCATTTGTACATACTATATTTGGTGGACAAATGTATATTGATGGAGCTGAGCGTCATCCAGTATTCTTCTATGAGGGATTCTTAAATACACTTGGTGTAATATTTATGTTCGTAATTAGAAGAAAGGATAAGAAGTATTTACTTTCTGGAGATATGGCAGGTATTTATTTAGTATGGTATGGATCAGTAAGAATATTCACTGAAAGTCTAAGACTAAATAGTGGTGTTAATGAGCCATTAATGCTTGGACCTATCCCAGTTTCAATATTCATAAGTGTTGTATTTGTCGTATTAGGTGTTACATTCCTAATTTTAAAGAGATACAAAGGACCAAAAGAAAAGTATGCCGATATTATCGAATTCTTTAAGAGTAATAGACCAAGTATTGTATTATTTGATTTAGATGGTACATTATTAAACACAAGAACATTAATTGATAGATCATTCATTCATACATTTGAGCATTTTAGACCAGATATGAAGCTAACTGATGATGATTTAGATTCATTCTTTGGACCAACATTATATCAAACATTCTCTAGATTCTCAGAGGATAAGAATGAGATAGAGGAAATGGTTAAATATTATAGAGAATATAATGTTGCTAACCATGATCAGCTAGTTAAAACATTCCCTGGTACATATGATACACTTGAGACATTACACAAAAGAGGCTTTAAGCTTGGTGTAGTTTCAAGTAAGAAGAATGATTTAATCATTAGAGGATTAGAAATTTGTAAGCTATATAAGTTTATTGATGTAGTAATCGGCTATGATGATGTAGAAAATCCTAAACCAGCTCCAGATGGAATACTTAAGGCAATTGAGGTTTTAACTGAGAAAAAGGAAGAGCCTGTAGAGGCTGAGACAGTAACTACTGAAGAAGTAACTGAAGCTGAGACAGTAGTAGAATCTGAGCCTGTAGTAGAGACATCTCAGGGTGTAGAGGAGACTTCATTAGAGGAAGTCGAGGCTCAAGTTGAAGAAATCAAAAAGGAAACAGCTGAAGAAGTAACTGAAGTATTAGAAACTACTGATGCTAAAGAACAGCCAGTTGAAGCTAAAGAAGAAAAGAAGCCAGAGGTTAAGGTATTATATGTAGGTGATACAATACCTGATATCCAAGCTGCAAAGGCTGCAGGTGTAAAATCATGTGGTGTATTATATATTAATCACCCTGAGATTATGCTTGATGCAAAGCCTGATTATGTAATTAATAAATTTAGTGAATTATTAAGAATTTGTGGTGAATAATAATGAGCTTTTCATCAGATGTAAAAAATGATTTATTAAGAATAAATGAGAATAATCCATCTGAGCTAAAGGCTATGCTAGATTTTTCAAGTGAGGTATTATTTGGTAAGGAGCTAAAGGTAATATTTAGCTGTAATAATTTAGGTGTTACTAGAAGATTTATATCACTAGTAAAGGCAGAATATCCTAGTATGTCATTTGAGCTATTATCAAGAGTAATAAATAGG
>JAEELU010000041.1 GCA_016282815.1 Acholeplasmatales bacterium | reverse complement strand
TTTATATACCCATTCATCATTATCCCTATTCACATAAATTTGAAATAATATTATTGCATAATATAAAACTATAGTTGTTAGAGATGCAAGATATAATACTATACCTATTATTTGAAATATATGAGATGTACTACTGAATGCTTTTATAAATATTTTTATTCTTGGTGCACCAACTGCAGTAATAAGTAAGATAACCAAGAATATAACAAACATTAATACGTTTCTAGTTAGCATTCTCTTTTTAACTATTATTAAGTTTTCTTTAGTTAAATTGTGATTTTCTAACTCAGTAACGTATTCCTTTTTCATAATTAATCTTCTATATACTCCTGTTCAAACATTTCAGCCAATGTCTTTCTATCAACTAAAATGTCTCTACTCTTTGTTCCATTTTTAGGTGAAACAATATTTCTTTCCTCTAATATCGCAACTACTCTTGAGGCTCTATTAAAGCCTAGTGCGAAATTATTTTGAATTGAATTAATTGAGCAAGATTGTGAGTCAACGCAGAAACAAGCAACACTATATAATAGCTCCTCTGATTCTGGTTGAGTATCTCTTCCACCAATACCACCAATTCCAGCCTGTGATTTATTAAGGCTTTTCTTTAAATCCTCAATTGTAAACATATAATCAGGTCCATATTTAGCAACTAAATATGAGCATACTGATTCAAGCTCTGAATCTGATAAATAAGCACCCTGTGCTCTCATTGGAGCACCTGTAGTCTTTATTAGCATATCACCAAAGCCTAATAATTCCTCTGCTCCACCCTCATCTAGGATTGTTACAGAGTCTGTAGCTGAAGCAACTCTAAAGGCAATTCTACATGGAATATTTGCTTTAATTGTACCATTAACAATATTTGTAGTTGGTCTTTGTGTAGCAAGTAATACATGGATACCGCAGGCTCTTGCTTTTTGTGTTAATCTAACAATATTATCAGATAGCTCCTGACCGCATTGCATTGCAAGATCACAGAACTCATCTAATACGATTAGAATAAATGGCATTCTAGGCATTGAAGGATCTGCCTTTCTCTTATCGTTATAGCCTTCAATATTTCTAACACGATATTTAGCTAAATCCATATATCTTCTATCCATTTCCTCACAAGCCCACTTTAATACCTCACCAGCGATTTGTGGATCAGTAATAACTGGACATGCAAGATGTGGAATATCCTGATAGAATGTAAATTCAACCATCTTAGGGTCAACTAATATAAGTCTGAAATTCTCTGGGGAATTCTTAACTAATAATGAAACTATCATTGTGTTAATTGAAACTGATTTACCTGATTTAGTAGCACCAGCAATTAATGCATGTGGCATTTCAACGATATTTTGGTTAATTGGCTTACCATAAATATCCTTACCCATCGCAACATTAAGTGGCTTATTATCATGGATTAAATCATCAGATAATATATCACCAAACTTAACCATATCCTTTACATCATTTGGTGCTTCAATACCTACTGTATTTTTACCAGGAATTGGAGCTAGGATACGAAGTGATGTAACCGCAAGGTTCATAGCTAGGTTATCTCTTAGTTCGGTAATTCTTTTTGTTTTAACACCAGGGTTAAGCATTATTTCAAATAATGTAAATGTAGGACCCTTTGTATAATCAATAACCTCACCATCAACACCGAAGTTTTGAAGTGTAGAGTTAATAATTTCCTTCTTTTCTTCAAGCCATGCTGGATGATCATCATTTAGATTATCACTCTTACTAAATAGCTCCTCATAAGGAATTGAATAATTAGCATATCTATTTTCAGCTTGTGGTTCAACCTTAACATTAGTAGTTTGTGGCTTTACCTCAGGCTTTGGCTTGTTCTCCATAACTGGTGGGAATTCATTATTATTTGCACGTCTGATAGCCTCATCAATAGACATAGTCCTATCGATTGGCTCATTATTATGTGGATCAAATTCAATCTCTGGAGCGGCCATTGTAGGAATATTATCAAATGATAAATCCTCTTCCTTATCAAATTCATCATCACCAAATGTGAAATCTGTATTTGTATTCTTCTTTTCCTTTTCATCAAATAGGAAATTTGGAATAGTTGTAGGATTTGGCTTTGGCATATTATTATCGATTGAATTATATTGATAATCATCATCTGGCTCAGCAGTAATATTAATACTAATATCAATATTTTCATCTAATAAATCGTCATCAGGATTATTATCAGCAGGCTTTTCTAATGTTTCATCCTCCATAATCTCATCGATTGATGAAACAAATGGTGTTTCCTTTTTCTTTTCAGGAAGAACTTCGTTTTCTAAATCCTCCTCAGGATTAGTAAGCTTAACTCCTGCATATTCTGCAATCTTTTCATTATCAAGAATGTGGAATTCATGGTATTTAGATCCATACTTTTCAACTATATCATCATCAGTAAGATGCTTTTCATCCTCTTTTCTAGCATAATCATAATTAAAATCTACATCTCTAGAACCCTTATTATCTGTATAAGCCATTCTATCTAATACTCTTGTACCAAAATATGGTGAGCATACCTGTGATGGTCTAAATTTTGCATCTGGATCAGTTATTGTTCCATATGACATTTGATATATAATGAATTTCTCATCATCTTCAATTAATACTTTATTGTTCTTCTTATTCTTTCTCATTTTTTCCTCCACCACAATTCTATTTATAAATACATGATTTAATAATCTATACTATTAGTAACTTAAACGACTAACCATATTCCTTATTGTATATTATACAATAATTAAAGTAAAAATAAAACAAAAGCAATAAGAAAAAAGACCAATTTTTGGTCTTTTTTAGCTATTGGTTATAATTCTATAAAATGTATGATAATTTATATCACTAAAATCCTTACATTTTATCGAGAATATAATCTTTTTAAAGTATCCATCATACTCATTAATTAGCTCTTTAAATATTTTAGCAACCATAGTTGGAGAGTTATTAGCACTACCACATCCATAGGCACCTAATATTAATACTGTTATTTTATTTTTAGCTGCAATATCAAATACTAGCTTTAATCTTTTATAGATTATACTTTCTAGTTGTTTCTTATCAGAATCATTAATAGATAAGTCAGGTGGAGCTGAAAACACAAAATCAGCATTTACCCAATTATCTGGCATTAATACTAATTCTTCGTTTTTAAATACTAATGCATTCTTAATATAAATAGTATTATTAGCTTTTAAAAATCCACTATTTTTATTTGGTAAATAGAATCCCTTATAAACAGTACTCTTTTCTAATATAGGATATAAATTTGTAGATCTTAATACACTATCCTCTTGAGTATTATGCTTACCTGTATTATTAGATAATATTCCACTTGAAAATACTAAAGCACATTCTTTATATCTTTTATATTTCAAAATATTATCAATTATAGAATTATTATTAAATAGTATTTCAGTGTTAAATTTTTTCTTTATTCCCTTATAAATAGCTTCCTGAAATATGTTTAATTCTACATTAGACAGTAATGAATTAATCATACTATTATTCTTTATTAAATCCTGTGCTTTAATAAATGAATTATAATTATTTTCTGTTTTATCCTTAAATGTCACACTAATCTCCCGATTCTAGTGAGATAATATTTCACATTTATCCTCACCGATTAAGATAGTGTATTCCCACTGTGCTGAATAGCCACCATCATCAGTGTAGATTGTCCAATTGTTTGAAGCATCTAAAAATACATGTCTTGAGCCTTCATTAACCATTGGTTCAATAGTAATTACCATACCTGGGAATAATACCATTCCTGTATCCTTTTTACCATAATGATAAACAAATGGATCCTCATGAAATTCCTTACCAACTCCATGACCACCAATTTCATGAACAACAGTATAGCCATGTTCCTTAACATATTTTTCAATTACATATCCAATATTTCTTAATCTTGAATATGGCTTAAGTGTATTAAATGCTAAATCTAGAGCTTCCTTTGTAACTTTAACTAAATCCTTAGATATCTCATCGCATTCACCGATTAAAAACATTCTAGAGGCATCTCCATAATAGCCATTATAAATAGTTGTACAATCAACATTTATAATATCTCCACTCTTTAATACCTGATGCTTATCTGGTATTCCATGACATACAGCATCATTAACTGATGTACATACACTTTTTGGGAATCCTTCATAATTTAATGGGGCTGGAATACCACCTAGTTCTAAGGTTTTATTATGAACTATTGTATTAATATCTTCTGTAGTAATACCAGGTCTAATGTGTTTAGCAACCTCATCTAATACTAATGTATTAATTCTTCCTGCCTCTCTAATACCTTCTATTTCCTCTGGTGTTTTAATCATATCCTTTGTTGGAGTTTGAACACCAAGCTTTTTATACTTTGCTTCTAATTCTTCAAAATTAATCATCTCTTCTACCGCCTCCAGCAGTCTTATCTATATACAATCTTTGCATACCTAAATCTATTTCATACAGGCTGTCAGAATATGTTCTTAAGGAATGCTTTTCTGCCTCACTTACCATATCCTTAGCCTTATATCTTAGCTCATGCTCAAGGGATGCCCACATATCCATAGCTAATGTTCTAAACTGGATTTCTACAGGTACCCACATTGTTTCATCCAAAATACATAATTGTATTTCAAATACGATATGTAAGCTACGATATCCTGATGGCTTAGGATTAACTATATAATCCTTTCTAAGCTTTACTCTAATATCCTTTTGTAATGTTAATAAATGAACAATTTGATAGATATCATTAATGTAATTACAGATTACTCTCATTCCTGCAATATCATATAGATTTTCCTTTAATGACTCAAATGTTGTTTCATAGCCTCTTCTTTTCATCTTTTCAATGATAGAATCAGGTGTTTTAAGTCTAGCCTCCGTATGATGAATAGGATTATGAGCATAGCTCATCTGGCAATAATCATTCATATTCTCTATCTTTGTATTCATCTTATTTAAAGCATAACGATAGTTTCTTTCTACCTTTAAAAATTGCTTTATCATTTCCTTAGATTTACTATCTAAGATTTCTGAGTTATCAATCTTATCAAAGCTTATAACTCTAGTCAGGTTACTAATCATTTTTTCACCACCATATTAATAATTTTGAATCGATCTCTCACAATATTATTATAATAAAGAATGAGTAGTATTTCAATGAATTAAATATTTATATTTAAAGTTTTAATGTATCTATTACATTACCTAAAATATCATAAAGTGTAATTATATTATTTTCCCAAATAGCATAGCTTCTTTTTGTATTATTTTTAGGTAGAGTAATACTACCTGGATTAAAGAATTTAACGCCATTCTTTTCACTATTATCAGGGATATGAGTATGTCCATATAAAACAATATCATATTGTTGATAATTTTTATTTAATAATTCATCTAAATGATGACCATGCTCAAGATGAGCATTAAAGCCATTAATATCTAAATCAAGTGTATAATTAAACTTAAATGCTAATACCATAGCATCTACTTCAGCATCACAGTTACCTGTTATAGCAATAATATCATCCTTATATTCATTTAATAGCTTTACTACTTCCTTTGGTTTATATTCATTAGGTAAATCATTTCTAGGGCCATGATATAAAATATCACCTAAGCATAATATCTTATCACATTTTTCCTTTTTAAAAACATCACATACAATTTGAGCAGAATCTAAAGCTCCATGTATATCTGATACAATTAAATATTTCAAAGTAAACCACCTCGACAATTATTTTAGAATATATTTATAATATATTCAAGAAACAAAGCAAAAAAGGGATAGATATTCTATCCCTAGCTTTGTAAAAATTATTATTCAACTATAATAGCATAAACATTCATGCTTTCGCCTTTGACAATTTCAATATCACCAGCTGCAACATTTTCAAGTATTAATATACCTGAAACATCTGTTGTATAATTTTTAGTGTTAATCTTAATTTTCTTAGATGCAGAATCAGTGACGATAGTAATCTTTGACTTTTGTGTAGTTGTAAACTTAATTGATGTTGCACTTTCCATTTTTAAAGCGGTCTTATAAGTTGTACCATCATAAGTCTTTGCATCAGGATTACTCTTAAGGTTACCACTAACTGTAAAGAAAGAATTGTCTCCAGATGCACCATTTGCAAATGTTAATACTTGTTTATCTTGAGGAATGCTTTGAAGAGCTGCAATACATGCATTTAATTTAGTAACATTTTCGCCTGTTACATTATTCTTCTCAGTAGCATCTAATGAATCATATGCAGCCTTTGCTTGATTAATTGCTGTTTTATTAGCTAAAGTTACAGAAGTTGATACTGGTAATGCTTCTATCATAGCATTTACTTCTTGTGCAGTTACTGTCACTGGTGTAGGAGTTGGTTCTTGAGCTTCAGAATTTGATCCTTCTATTCCTTGAACAGATACCATCTTAGAAGTATAAGAAATTAATAATTGAGATAAAGTATTATCAATATCATAACTTGTATCAGCTGTTGAATTATTAAATGCATATTTAATATCTCCACCTGAAACTCTACCTGCATATTGCATTAATGTAGCTTTAGCAGCCTCAGGAGTTTGAATTTGATCAGCTGTTACACCTAAATCTACCTTTGTATCAAAATTAGAATATGCAACTCCATTTTTATATTCATTAGATATTACTTCTGATCTAGTTGAAGCTAAATAAGCATCAGAATCTGTTTGAGTACCTGCACCAGTTGAACCAGCTTCACCAGCTCCAACATTTGCATATAGTAATGATGTTGCACCCTCAATATGGTTATTATAAGCTTTTACAAAGCCGTTTTTCTCACCACTGAATGTTGACTTACTTGCTTTACCATCTGTACCAAAACCACCAACTAAGAATGGATTCTTACAACTTCTAAAATAGTTACCTTCTGCAAAGCATTGTGCACCAAGTACAAGTCCAACACCATATTTAGAAACACCATCATAGTAGTTATTATAAACGTGAACTGTCATTGTTCTAACTCTTGGGTGTCTTGAATCTGAATGATCAAACCAGTTATGATGATATGAAATATAGTTTTCACCTGTTTCACTCTTCATACCACATAATGACATTTTTCCTGAATCCCAAAAATGATTATAAGATACAGTCATATATTTTGTATCATCCTTTAAATCTACTGAACCATCACCCTTAGCTTGGTCACCAGATGCTTTATGTCCATAGAAAATATCATTATCATGAACCCATACATGCTCAGAGCCTTGGAATTGAACAGCATCTGAATCACTATTACCTTTACCCCATTCAATGAAGCCAAGGTTTCTAACCTCTATTGAACTACACTTATTGAAGCCTACACCACCACCATACATTGTAGCATCATTACCGATGCCTTCTATTGTGATATTTGTACCTTCCTTACAGCCCATAGCATACCACTTTGACATATCCTCACATACTGTATTTTCATAATTTAGCTTACCAAGAATTCTAATTGCATATGGATCAGTAGTCTTTTTAGACTTGATAGCTCCAGTAATATTAGCAATACCAGTATATTCTGCTCCTGCTACAGTTGCTTTAACTGTAGTTTTATTTGTTTCTGTTAAATAAATAACATGAGCATTTGATTTTAAAGTACCATCATTATTATAAGCACCAGGTGCTTTACCACTTTCACCTGCAAGGCTTGAGAATGCAAAGCCTGTTCTATCATAGCTTATTACATCAATATCAGATTGTGTAACTGCCTTATCATTGTGCTCTGAACCACTAATTACAGGAACAATCTTAAATGAATAGTTACCGCTTGTGATACCTACAGCATCAAATCTATAATAATCGATACCAGATCTATATAATCTAACTAATTGTTGGTCAATTTGAGTATAATCAGAATCATTTGAATTCTTAACATAAACTTTATATGCATTTGCACTTGTAAGACCAGTAAATTCAGCATATAAGCTTTCCTGATCTCCACCATAATTTAATATATTAATAACACTTGTATCAGCAGGCTGAGTATACTGAGAAGTTGATGTAGCAACTGGTTGCTGCTGAGTTTGTGTTGTAGTTGGTGTTGTTTGACTACCTGTTCTAGTAGGTGTTGCCTGGCTAGATGTAGTTGGAGTTACCTGACTAGTAGTTGTTTGACTAGTATTACTAGCTTGGCTTGTTGCTGGGCTAGTTTGTTCAACTTGTGATGTTGCTGGTGTTTGATTTGTAGCCTCTCCTGTATTTGGATTATTTTGAGTGCTTGTGCTAGTCGCAAGCTCTTGATTACTTGATGATGGTTCTCCATCAGTTGATGCCTCAACAGATGTTGAAGGTTTATCTACAATTGTAGTACCGCTTGTTGCATGATTAAAGTTTGCACAGCTTGCTAAACCAAATGATGCAAAAGCAATTAATGATAATCCTAATAATAATTTTCTCTTTTTCATTTTTTTCTCCTCGTTCTTTTCCTTTGTCAAAAACGCTTACATTTAAGATGTTTTTAAAATAGAGTTATTGGCTCTATTTAATGCTTTCATATTCTTGACACTTTTAAAACAAATCAGCTTTTCATTTTATTGGTAAAATATGAATATTTATTTAAAAAAACAAAAAAGCGGTAGATAATATCTACCACTTTTCTGATTAGAGAGGTTAAAGCAATTATAGTAATATTAAATATTCAAAAATTATAATATTTAACTTTGATTTTATTATTCTAATACTATTGCATAAACTATAGCTGAACCAGAACCCTTAGCAATTGTATGTGTTCCTGCTGCTAAGTTATAATTTGATAATTCACCTACTGCAACTTCAGTTCCATCAATCTTTAGTTTAGAACCATCTGTTTGATATACAGTTAACTTCATTGCCTTAGAAATAGTAATTGTTATAGTACCTGCTTTTGATTCAAGCTTTAGGCCATATGAGAATTTTTCTGAACCAAATGTAGCTTCTTTATTGTTCTTATTTCCTGAAGCTGTTATTTGATCAGATTCATATGTACCATCTGCAGACCATCTAATTACACTCGCTCCAATTTCTTCAAAGCTTGCTTCAGCTGCTGTTAATGTAGCATAATTTGTAACATTTGCCTTTTCTGTAGATGTTAAAGTATCATATACAGTTCTAGCAGCTGTAATCTTTGCACCACTTGATGTTGTAACTGTTCCAATATCATTAATTAATGCTATTGTGTATGCTACAACCATATCTGAATAACCTGTAACTGATGACTTCTCACTTGCAGATAAAGCATTGTATGCAGTATATGCTTCTTGATAAGAAGTTAAGCTATTAGCTGCTTCAATTAGTGCATTAACTTGAACAACATTTTCTAAACTATTATATGTATTTCTAGCATTTGTTACCTTTGTATAAGCTGTCTTAACATTACTATCATTCTTTTGATCAGAATCTAATGAATCATATGCAGTTTCTGCATTAGAAATAGCCGTATTACATTCAGATGTATATGTGATTGTTGAAGGAATTGCATTTGCCAATGAAATGAAGATATCCTTTGCAATAGATTCCATCTGACCTTCTGCTGTTATTAGCTTATTGTAATTAGATACTACAGCTGAAGGTGCTACATTTACTAATTCGTTATATGCATTTCTTGCAGTTATTACTAAGCTTGAATTTTCTGTAGTAACTGTTGCTGGAATAGCATCAATTAAGCCTTCTACATAAGAAACACCTAAAGCTACATATTCATTAATCTTATTAGTTAAAGATGTATATTGAGCTGATACATTATCTCTAGCATTTTGAGGTATAGCGTTATATGCTGATAATGCCTTTGATAAAGCACTGTAGCATGCATTTGTATATGTAATAGTTGAAGGAATTTGACTACATGCATTTTCAAATGCCTCGATTAATGCAGCTGAGAATGCTGAAGAATCATATGACTCAAGCTTTAAACTTGATAATGTAAATTCCTTAAATTGTAATTGAGTTATCTTACCACCTAATGCACTACCAGGTTGGAATGTAATTGGTTGAACAATATAGATACCAGGAGTTAATACACATGTACCATTTCCTTCTAACATTAGAACACCTGCTTCATTTAATAATACACCTGCACTACCAGTGTCGATAGTTACTGTTGCATAATCAGTAATTCTAAATGCATAAATATTCTTACTAATCTTACCAATATTAGTTGTTGTTGAAGGAACTGATAAATCATGTACAGTTGCGTTCTTAATAACCTCATTTACATAAGATATATCTGACATAGAAACTGTTGATGGATCAATTAATGTATTCTTTTGTACACCACAACGTGCATAGATTACCTTTCTAGCCTCAGTTACATCCTCTTGTAAATAATAATCATTTGATGGGATATAAGATTGAGTTGAGTCAGTATCAAAATTAGAATAATTAATATTTCTAGCTGAGAATTGGCAATTATTTGAAACTCTAGTTGACTTATCTGTAACTACTGTTGCTTGAGAACCCTTATTCCAAATTACACTTGAAATTGAATCATTATATGATTTAATTGCTCCACCCTCTACTGCTTGTGGACTCTTACATGCATAGAATAAATTATATTCTGAATAAATATAAGCATCTGCTCTTGTATTCATTGCATAATCTGTTTGACCATAGAATACATTGTTATACATATGAACATTAGCTCTTCTTGTTAATGGGCCTCTAGCCTTGCACATATACCAATAATTATGATGGTAAGTTAAATTGAATTGTAGAGAGTAATCTGCTGAACCAACTAGGTTAGTCTTATGGCAACCCTCAAAATAATTATAACTTACTGTTAAATATTGACCACGCTTGAAGTCACATGAACCATCACCCTCAGACTTATCTGATTCTGCTGGAGATGAAATAGATGGACCATAGAATTCGTTATTATGAATCCAACATCTTTCTACTGATGCCGATAAATCACTTGAAGCATTCTTAGATGCTTGAATACCCTCCATACCGATTGCGTCCTCTGGAGTATTGATAAACTTTAGGTTCCTAACTTCAAAGCTCTTTCCTAAAGTAGGAGATGAAGATTCAGCCATGAAATGGAATCCCCAACCATCAATAGTAGCATTTGAACCAACACCCTCTATTGTAATGTTCTTACCTGACTTCATTCTAGCCATATGACCATTATCGCCATCTGTACCACCATTATCAATTGAATCATAGATTGTCAAACCATTAATTAATGGAGCTGAGCTTGCATTAAATGTAGAACGTTGATATAGACCTGTATTAGATACACATCCTACAAATCTTACAACTAGAGGAATATTATTATCACCTAGTTTTTTAATAATACCTTGGTTTGTATTTGCTTTACCACCATTTGATGCTGTACCAGAACCATTGTCAGCACCTACAGAGTTTAAAATATTACCAATACCCGTTACTGTTACACCACCATATGAAAGTGTTACAGTATTTTTATTTTGATCAGTAACATATAATACAATAGCGTTATCCTTTAATTCACCATTATCCTTATATGCACCAACACCTTCATTATAATTAAAGAAAGCAAATCCAGATCTATCATATGCTTCGACTGCAAGTGTATTAGTTTGCTTACCAAGGCTTACTACATCATTACCAGCAATAACTGGTGCAACCATGAATTTATAATTACCAGCACTTAAGCCTAAAATATCAATCCTAGCTGAAGTTTGAGTTTCTGTTACATAATAATTCTTTTCAGTAAGCTTTGTTGTAGTACCATTATCTGCTACTTTATATAATGAGTAAGCTTCAGCTGCATCATACTTATCAAATTCTAAATATGCTGCCTCCGCTAAGCCTTCCTGAGCTGTAAAGTTAATAGTTACGTCTGCTGCTGTCTGATCTCTATATTTAGCAACTAATGTAATATTTGTTGTAATATCCTCAGTACCTGTAAATTCTACAGTTGTACCTTCCTTTACCCAATATTCAAAAATCTTTCCTTGAATATAAGGAGCTGTAACTGATTCAACATTTTGGAATGCAGTTTCGTAATCTACAGACTTAGTAGTTATTAAATTATTTGAGCTATCCTTGTATGTTATGATACATTGTTGAATATATCTACCATATAATGTAGTATTAGAATTAATATTTCCACCTGTATATTTTGTTGTACAGCCTTCATTAGTATACCAGCCATCAAATCTATAACCATTAACGTTTATTGCTTGAGGAGTAACAACAGGTTTACCCTTTTCTACATCGATTGAATTATATGTAACATCAGTTCTACCTACACTAAATGTTACTGTAGCCTTCTCATCAGGAGTAAGTTCACGCCATTTAGCATATAAATCTAAATTAGCTGTAACCTGTGTAGTTGATGTAAATTCAGTATTTGAATCAAATGTTGAAGTTGTATACCAACCTTCAAGTTTATAGCCACTCTTTGAAACAGTAGGTAAAGTAACTGTTCTACCATTAGTTACCTGTTGAACTTCAATTGTATCACCATTGTTTGGATGGAAGCTTACAGTAAACTTTTCTAATGCTATTTCATAACAAATCTTAGTGATAGCTAAAGATGCACCTGTTGAATCCTTATCCTTTAGTCCTTTAATTCTATATACTCCAGCGCCTAATGGACTATTAGAAAAATCAAGTGATACAGTACCCTTATTAGATATTGATGAAGTTGATTTAAATACTTCTGTTTCACTTTCACCATCAACCTTATATACATATAACTTACCATTATCACCAGATGCCCATGTTGCAGCTAAAATTATGTTTCCTGTAGAAGGTAAATTAATTTCAACTACTGATCCTTGAGTATTTAATATTGTATCATTGGAATCTAATATAGATTTTTTACCAAAGGTAAAACCATTAACTGTTAAATCATCTTCTAACTGAACACGGTTTTTAGAATCCTTTCCAGTAAAATGTGATTTCAAAGTTGAAAATGCAGTTAAACCAGTTCCATAGCCTGTGGTAATTTCATCATCCTCATCCTCTGTAGTTGAACTAGTTGGAGTTTGTCCTCCTTGACTAGTTGTAGGAGTTGCCTGTCCACCCTGTGTTGTAGTTGGTGTTGCAGCACCTTGTGTTGATGTAGGAGTCGCCTGTCCACCATTAGATGTAGATTGCTCTGGCTCCTGACCATTTACTGTTGTAGATGGAGTTTCTGCTGGTACACTAGTTCCTGCTGGTGTACTAGATTTAACACATGAAGCTAATGTGATTGATGCAGTAGCTATCATTGCTAAACCAAATAACAAAGTCTTCTTTTTCATTTTCTTCCCTCTTTAAAACGTTTTCATTTTTTTCCATAAAAAATAGAGTTTGATTAGAACTCTATTTTCCATTTACACCTTTATAACAATTGATAAAAACGTTTTATTGGTGATTTATTAATTTTTTTATTTTTTATATTCATTATTTGAATTTTTGAATTTATATGTGTATTCTCCATTATTATTTGTAATAGAAAGTACCTCACTATTTCTACCATCTATTGAGCAATTGATATAGGCATTATCCTTTGTAGTAATAGTCATCTTAAATTCATTCATTTTACCCTTATTAGCGATGAATCTGATATTATCTATCTTTTCATTTTTAAAATTCTCAGTTATTTCAGTATTCTTTACATTTTCACCGTTTTGATAAGAATATCTATATTCGAATTTATCATAATTAATTGTAAAATCATGATTAACAGTAAATATTTCAGTTACTGATACAGACTCATTATTTGCTACAGTAATATTTGTAGTATAGGTAAGCTTAGAATTTTTAATTCTTTTCTCACCAGTAAAGTCATATACATTATCACCAGAAACAACCTTGCCAGTTAAATCAGCCTTATATTTATAATTAGTTTTATCTGCATTCTTCTCTTCAGTTAATGTCTCATTATAATAAATATAATATTTATAATTCAGATTAGTTACCTCAATAAGATACTTATAATCATAATCCTGATTTGTATTGGCCTTTAATGTAGATGTTGTGATTTCAGTTAAATTTAGCATATCCTCAATATTATATATATAAGGATTAACATCATTAACGATAGCTTGTTCCATATCTGGCTTTAGATTCTTGTTAGAATCTACTATTCTTCCATCTACTACATCATATGAAATATTATTAAATGTATTAACAACATTAATCATATTAGGTGCATCATTTACTGTAAATGAAGAATAAAATGTTTCAAGCTTAGTCATTTCTATTTCATCAAATACAACAGGTTGATTTGGATCAACTGTAGGATTAACGGGATTATTAGTATTTGTATTATTATTCATAACGCCAATAGTAATAGATAAGGTTAATACTAATGCAGCCGTAGCTACACCTGCCATAGCAAGTGGGAAGAAATTAATCTTTCTCTTTGGAAGTGCTACTGACCTTGGTTCTTCTTTAATTTTTGTGATATCTACATTACTTAATATTCTTTCCTGTAAATCGCTTATTTCTTGCTTATTTGCAGCTTCCTTAAGCATAAACTTAATATCATTATTTTTCATCATTAGCACCTACCTTTCCCTTTAATTCTTTAATAGCCTTATTGTAAATCCATAAAACCGTACCTAATGGTTTATCTACTATTTTAGCTATTTCCTTAAACTTTAAATCATTAATAGTATGTAATACAACAATTTCTCTAGAAATATCATCTAATGTTTTAAGTAATTCCATTACCTCTACATATTGATATTTATTCTCCTTATCATTATTATCTGGAGCTTGCTGGTAATCAATGATTTCATCATCATGAACTAGCCTTTTTTCTCTATTATAATAATTGATAGCAATATTATGTGCCATAGTTGATAAATAGGCATTAATATTAGTCTTAGCTGTATATTTATTAATATTCTCTAAGAACTTAACATATGTATCCTGCATTAAATCATCAACAACGGATGTGTCCTTTATAATTGAAAGGATTGCGAAAAAAACTGTCTTTTTCGTTTCATTATAAAATTGATCAAAATGAGTATAGTTTGCTGTTCTAAATTCATCTATAATTTCTTCTATATTCATTTCTTCACATCCTTTAAACAAATTAAAATGCTACTTTATTGGTAAAATAGTTCATTTTTTTTATTTTTTTTCATATTTTTTCAACATTTGTAGTTATTATATCATTATTTATATAAAAAAGGCAAAAAAAAAGGCGAACACATATGTGTTCACCTAATTTTAAATATTATTTATGCTATTACTTATTAGGGAATTCCTTATTAGCAAGCTCAACATAGTGATTGTATCTCTTTTGAGCATCCTTTAAGTTCCAATCTAATAATTCTTGAGCCTTAGCTGGGTTAACCTTAGTTAATTGAGCATAACGACCTTCGTTCATTAAGAAGTCATTGTACTTAGACCAATCTGGAGCCTTAGAATCCATAGTGAATGGGTTCTTGCCTTCCTTAGCTAGATCTGGGTTGAATCTGAATGTTGGCCAATAACCACACTCAGTAGCCTTCTTAGCCTCCATTTGAGACATGAATAGACCCTTCTTAATATTGTGAGC
>JAEELU010000040.1 GCA_016282815.1 Acholeplasmatales bacterium | reverse complement strand
CTTTACATTACCACTAAATAATGCCTCACTAATCTTAATAGCTTGGTCATAAGCTTCCTTACCATGAATAAATGTAATAACCTCACGAGCAAGTGCCTTATGTGCTTCTCTTAGATGTGGAGCCTCTTGGTTTTTCTTTTCTAATTCTTCAATTTCTTCCTTAGATAAGAATGTTAAGAATTTAAGGTAGTCAATAACCTTACTATCCTCAGAATTAATAAAGAATTGATACATTTCATATGGGATAGTCTTCTTAGCATCTAGCCATACTGCCTTACCATTTGTCTTACCAAACTTAGTACCATCAGACTTAGTTAAAAGTGGCATAGTGAAACCATATACCTCTTTACCTTCCTTACGACGTACTAAATCTATACCTGCAGTAATGTTACCCCATTGGTCTTGTCCTGCAACCTGCATAGTAACATTCTTTTCCTTGTTTAAATACCAGAAATCTAATGCTTGTAATATCATGTATGAGAATTCAGTAAATGTAATACCTGAATCTAAACGTCTAGCAACGATATCCTTTTGTAGCATTAAATTTACATTGAAGTATTTACCATAATCTCTTAGGAAATCAATGATATTGATTTTTCCTAACCAATCTCTATTATTAACAACCTCAAAACCAAATAGCTTTTCAGCCTGTGCCTTAAGGCAGTTGAAGTTATGATCTACTGTTTCGTATGTAATCATTGGTCTTTCAGCATCTGGCTTTGGATCACCAATTAAGCCTGTACCACCACCAACAAGCAGAATAGGATGATGTCCAGCATCCTTTAATCTTTTACTGATTAAAAAGCTTGAAAAATGTCCTATATGTAAGCTATCTCCAGTTGGGTCAGTACCAATGTAGAAAGTCATTCCTCCGTTATTTAATTTTTCCTTTAGTGAAGGGTCAGATACATCCTTTATTAAGCCTCTCCACTCTAATTCCTCATAAATTCCCATGTTAATCTCCTCCTATAAAATATAAAAAAGCCCTTAGAATAATCTAAGGACGACTTTTAACCGCGTTACCACCTTAGTTCTATTGTATAAACAATAGCACCTCAATTAGCTTTTGATCCTCATAATGTGTAATTCATAATTATTATTGTATCTATTTCCACCACCATAGACTCTCTGTAACTTAAATAATAATTATTACTTCTTCATTAATCATCAGATCTATTTAGTTGATTCTCTTTCAACAACATGATATGGAAGTAGAATATTAGATTCAGTAACCTCTTCTCCTGCCATAAGCTTTGTTAAAAGACGCATTGATACAGCACCAATATCATAAACTGGTGTATCTACACAAGTTAATGTCGGTCTAGATAAAATAGCATATTTTGTATTTTGTAGACCTACCACCTTGAAATCCTCAGGTACATTGTAGCCTAAACGGATTGCTGTATTGATAAAGCTTACTGCGATACTATCACGTACTGCAATAACAGCTTCAATCTCATTATTCTTTATAAATTCATCGAAGTGTAATGTATTTACTGAAACATCACCACTTGTTCTGAATACTAAAGGCTCTAAGCCTGCATCCTGCATAGCTCTTTCATATCCTCTAACCTTATGATAGTTAGTAGAATATCTATGAACTGTAGATGCCATAAATATTTTCTTCTTACCCTTTTCAAGTAATTCCTTAGTCATATCATATGTTGCCTTTTCATAATCTATTGCTACAGAAGGAATATCCTTCTCATCATAGATTACATTACATAATACAACAGGAATTTGGGCATCCTGGATATGGTTTGTTACCATTTCCATTTGGCTATTATCAAGCTCATCATTTAGGAATAGAATACCATCAACCTGTTCAGCAACAACCTGACGCATTACTTCCTTAATGTCAGCATTTTCATCCATTGTAAATAATTTAACTGCATAATCATATTTCTTAGCTATATCTAAAATACCACCTAGAAGCTGAGAAACAGCAGCTCTTGATATATCTGATACTATTATTCCAACTGTTGTTGATTTTCTACTTGCAAGTCCACGTGCGATAGCATTTGGTCTATAGCCTAGCTCCTTAATAACCCTAAGAACCTTGTCCCTAGTTTCCTTATTTACCTTCTCTGGGTTATTCATTACACGGCTGACAGTAGCAAGTGATACCTTTGCAGCACCAGCAACATCATATATAGTTGTTTTTGCCATACTCCCACCTCTTCGCAATTTTTTACATTCTAACATATTTGCTAATTATTTTCAATAATTATGTAAAATTTTCATGAAATCGTTTTAATAAATTTTCATTAGGAGTTTGTTTCTATTTTTTTAGTTAAATTTTTTCTTTCCTTTTGAATCTTAGAATATACCTTGTCAGCCTGTCTTGCGAAGTCATCAGTAGTTTTTAAAATCTTCTTTTGATATGTTTTGAAGCATGAAACAACTTCCTTATCAAACTTACCATTAGCTACTAAATCATCTAGTATACCTATAGTTTTATCAATGCTCCAAGCCTCCTTATAGCTTCTTTTTGCTATAAGAGCACTTATTACATCAGCTACCTGTAAAATCTTTTGATCTAATGTTTGCTCAATCTCAGTTAACCTTTCAGGATAGCCTGTACCATCTAGTCTTTCGTGATGACGATAGGCTGTTTCAATTATTTCATAATCTATTTTATTTCTTAATATTTCCTTAGTATAGGAAACATGTGTTTTCATTATTGCAAATTCCTCATCAGTTAGCTTATCTGGCTTTTCTAGTATCTTAAGAGGAATACATACCTTACCTAAGTCATGGCATAATCCTGCAACATATACTCTTTTTGCTCTATCCTGAGGTATTCTCATATATTTAGCAATATTATAGCCAATAATAGCTGTCATCTTAGAATGATAAAGTGTTTGAGCACTGTACATTTCAAACAAAGACGCTAGCATTGTGAAGAATTTATTCTTCTCTCTTGCAGAAAATAGCATTTTAGATACATATTTATATATTACTGTTTTATATCTTAAGGAATTCATATCAAAGATGATATCTGTTTGCTCAACAAGCTTTTCGAAGGCTATTAAGATTCTACCGTAATCTGCCATCTCTGATGTTTTACATTCAGCCTTTTCCTTAAGAACTCTCTTTAGTGCCTGTTCCTTATCAGTAGTTTCTAATAGAACTGATGTAAAGTCAGTACTAAATTTATAAATCATTCCCTCCTTACGAAGTGGGAAATCATCATATTTAGGATCAATAGATAATAATGTATCTGCAAAATTCTTAAGTGGAGAGAAATATTTTAAAAACAAATATGTTTCTACCTGAGGGTCTGATGAATTTTCTGATACATATAGCTTACCAACTCCGTTAAAGCATGACAAAAATACAAGCTTTGATATTGTTCCTCTCGTTAATCTCATAAGCTTTGATATTCTATATGTAATATAGGCAGCCTTTAAATTAAATTCCATTAAATCATCATCTATCTTAGAAATAAACTCTACTGCTATTTCCCATAGATTCTTGGCATTTACGATTTTAGTACATCTAGGCTCTATCATGCTTAACCCTCCTTTAATTCTCAAAAAACACCTCGCAAGAGGTGTTATTTTATTACAGTGTAGCTTCTAAAACAGAATCAGTTTGATTCTTTCTATATGCTTCAAGCTTATTAAGAAGCTCCTTATCCTCATTAGCGATAATACTAATTGCAGATAGAGCTGCATTTTTAGCACCATTGATAGCAACAGTTAATACTGGTACTCCTCCTGGCATTTGTACAATTGAAAGTAGAGAATCAAGGCCATTTAAAGCTCTTGATTTAACTGGTACACCGATTACTGGTACAGTTGTCATCGCAGCTACCATACCAGGTAGATGAGCAGCACCACCAGCGCCAGCGATAATAACCTTTATTCCTCTTTCTCTTGCAGAATGTGCATATTCATACATTAAATCTGGAGTTCTATGAGCAGAAACAACTCTCTTCTCGTATTCAACACCAAATTCCTCTAATACCTTACAAGCATCCTGCATTACCTCATAATCAGAGGTAGAGCCCATTATTACTCCAACCTTCATAATTACTTCTCCAAAAGCTCAAATAGCTTTTTAGCAGCTAGCTTTGGACCATCATGCTCCATACCAGGAACAGCTAGTCTTGTATGTAATACTCCTACAGGTACTCCTGTTTCGAATAATTTTTCAAATACCTTATCAATGATAACTCTAGTCTTAGCTTCTCTTTGAACAGGTCCAAATGGATTAGCAAAGAATGATTCAGTCATACCAGTTTCCTGAGTTGTACCCTTAGCTCTACGAGCACCACGGATGAATATTTGCTTTGCCTCATCAGCATTAGAATAGAATTCTACCTCTGATTCACATTCAGGATCATAGTTGTTTGCATATAAATACATATCAACATTATAGCCCTTCATAATTTGATCATATGTTGCTACAGGAACAACAAGTCTTGAGTTAATCTTATCAGGGTTCATAAATATTGCTCTATCCATTTCTCTATAAGCATATCCTGATGTCATATCATCAAGTCTAACGAAAGCACCAATTTCAGTACCATATGCCTTAACACTATTACCTTCAATCTTAAATGTACCCATATCATCAAAGATTGTTAATTGAGATGAAATGTTATCTCCAGCCATTTCAGATAATGCCTCTAATGATTCACTCTTACCAGCACCTGAATCACCCATGATAACAACATTCTTTACAGTACCATTTCTAAGTGTGATTTGAACACAAGCACCATGAATTGGTAAATGACCCTCTTCAATCATCATTGTGTTATATAAAGTAAGTAGCATCTTCTTCATATATCCAAAATAATCAATTGTTGAATTATGAGGAGCTACACCTACATAAATATCATTTTCCTTATCGTGATAGAATACTGAATCACCTTCAATGTCACAACCAAAGATATAAATACAATTTGGCTTTTGACCCTTGATTGATGAAAGTGGTACAAATTCAAATAGGTTACATAATGTAATACCATGAGCTAAATAATCTCTATGGAAATATACATATGATAATGCTGAACCAACCTTAGCAGCATAGCAATAATACTCAGTTGCCTTAAAGCCTGCTCTAATCTTATCAACAGGGTTTTCAAATACCTCTTGATATACACCTGTTCTCTTATTCTTGTCAGAATATGAGATAAATGGTGGACGAATTAATATTTGTTCAATAGTTTCACTCTTAGCTAAGAATTGATATGGAGAATCCTTGCTCATCCACTCATTCTTACCAATTAATAGTGATGCGTTAACACCAGCTGGTAATTGTCTATAAATAGGGAACTTTGAACCATGTAATTTCTCAGTAACTGAACGATAAACCTTTAGGATTAAATCAGTGAATTCAGTTTGAGCCTCAATAAATGTTGTTGCCTCAACGCCATCCTTTGTTGCTCTTGTAAATACTACTGAATAACGCTCTAAACGTCTCCAATAATCATAGAAATGCTGTACTAAATCATAAAGTACATCCTTTAATGCTAATGCTTGAGCATAGAAAGGATTAACATTTTCCACCTCATCTAAATCAAATGTTAATAATAGCTTAAATAGCTTAATAGTATAATCTACTACCTTGCTCTTTGGAAAAATAGTTAAAACCTTTAGATATGTTTGATTTTCAGTATCATATAAATGCTTAACATATCTAGTCCATATTTCCTTAAAGCAATCAGAGTCTAAAACCTCTACCTCGCTCTTACAAAACTTTTCTGAAAAGTTTAAGACAACCTGTCTCTTACCTGTAACGTATTCCATAAATAATCCTCCTAAAATAATCCTACGGTCTTTCCATCTATAATATCCATCTTATTTGCAGCTGGCTCCTTAGGTAAGCCTGGCATAGTCATAATATCACCAGTTAACGCTACGATAAATCCAGCACCAATTGATGGCTTTAATTCTCTAATTGTCATTGTAAAGCCCTCAGGTCTACCTAAAAGCTTAGGGTTATCAGAGAATGAGTACTGAGTTTTAGCCATACATACAGGTAGCTTATCCCAGCCATTCTTTTTGAATGTTGCCATCTGGTTTTTAGCCATTGATGAGAATTCAACATTCTTAGCACCATAAATTTCCTTACAAATAATTGTAATCTTATCCTTAATGCTTAAATCTAAATCATAAATTGGCTTAAATGTCTTAGCACCATCATGTAGCTCGATTTCCTCAAGTACCTTCTTAGCTAAATCAAGTCCGCCATCTCCACCCTTAGTGAATACCTCAGATAGGCTAACCTTAATATTATTCTTCTTAGCCCACTCAGTTAATGCAGCAATTTCATTTTCTGTATCAGAATAGAATCTATTGATTGCTACAACTAAAGGTAAATTATATTTCTTAACATTTTCAATATGCTTTTCTAGGTTACAAATACCACTCATTAAAGCATCGACATTTTCTTTATTTAAATCTTCCTTTAATACACCACCATGCATCTTAAGTGCTCTTATAGTAGCAACTACTACTACACATGATGGGTTAATACCTGCAGTTCTACATTTAATGTCTAAGAACTTCTCAGCACCTAAATCAGCACCGAAGCCTGCCTCAGTTACAACATAATCAGCTAGCTTAATAGCAGCCTTAGTTGCGATAATTGAATTACAGCCATGTGCGATATTAGCGAATGGTCCACCGTGAACGAATGCAGGTGAGTGCTCTAGTGTTTGAACTAGATTTGGCTTAAGAGCATCCTTCATAATTAATGTGATTGCACCAGTAGCCTTTAAATCATCAACTGTAACTGGCTTTCTATCATATGTGTATGCAACAACAATTCTAGCAACTCTTTCCTTAAAGTTCTCTAATGATGTTGATAAGCACATTACAGCCATGATCTCACTTGCAACTGTAATATCGAAATGATCCTCTCTAGGAACACCATTTGTGTGTCCACCAAGACCAACAACAACACCTCTTAATGCTCTATCATTCATATCAAGGCATCTATGCCAAATGATTCTTGTTGGATCAATATTTAATTCATTACCTTGGAAAATGTGGTTATCAAGTATTGCAGCTATTGCATTTGTTGCTGTTGTGATAGCATGTAAATCACCTGTGAAGTGTAAATTGATATCCTCCATAGGAATAACCTGTGCATATCCTCCACCAGCTGCTCCACCCTTAACACCCATAACAGGTCCGAATGATGGCTCACGTAATGCAACCATTGTATTCTTACCAAGCTTGTTTAAAGCATCAGTTAAACCAATAGTTGTTGTACTCTTTCCTTCTCCAGCAGGTGTAGGTGATATAGCTGTAACTAATATTACCTTTCCATTTTTGTTTGCCTTAATGCAATTAGGATCAATCTTTGCCTTATACTTTCCATAGAATTCTAAATCATCAGGATTGATTCCAACCTTCTTAGCAATTTTATCTACAGATAAGATCTCTGCATTTTGAGCAATTTCCAAATCACTTAACATATTTTCATACCCCTTTTTGTTTTCAACAGAAAATCACTTGTTTTCATGCGGTATACAACAATGATACCATAAATACTGGTTAGTTAAAACTAATCATTACCTGAAAACGTTTTTTATTATTTTAAAATAACTTCTTTATTTACAAAGTCGCAAATTATAAGCTCATTCTTACTAGTAGGAACACTCTTTCCAATAAAATCTGCACGTATTGGAAGCTCTCTATGTCCTCTATCTATAAACACAGCAAGCTCAATCTTAGATGGTCTTCCAACCTCCATTAAAGCATCCATAGCTGCTCTTACAGATCTACCAGTAAATAATACATCATCAACTAGGATAATAATCTTACCATTTATATCCTCGTTAAATTTAAGCTCCTTACTATCGATTCTTTTATCATCATCTCTATGTGATGAAATATCAATAGTGTCTAAAAGAACATCCTCATCCTCAAATACTTTTATTAATCTTTTAATTTCCTTAGCAATCGGTGTACCCTTTCTTTCGATACCAACTAAAACAATCTTACTCAAGTCTTCGTTTCTTTCGATTATTTCATGAGTCATTCTTTTTAGTGTTCTAACAAATTGCTCGCTATCAATTATAGTTTTCATAGAATACCTCCAACCATAAAAAAATTAAAATAAGGGAAGCATGTGCTGCTTCCCCGTTTAATTACTCTTCGTCTTCTTCTGGTAAATTAGCGTTGTGAATAACTTCATCAACATCATCATACTCAGCTAGAGATTCTAATAATCTCTTGAATTTTGCTAAATGATCCTCATCTAGATCAACATAGTTAGATGGAACTAAATCGCAAGATGCAGTTTCAAATTCAAGCTCTGGCTTAGCAGCAAGTAATGCTTCTTTGATACCATCGAATGATTCAGGCTGAGCTGTAATCTTAACAAAGCCGTCCTCATCAATTGACATATCCTCGTAGTCAGCATTCTCACCCATCATAAGAGCCTCTAAAACTTCATCCTCTGTCATTCCTTCAAACTCGAATATTGCCTTCTTGCTGAATAAATAACCTACAGCTTGACCGATTGTACCACCAGTCTTGTTGAATGCTGTACGAACCTCTGTAAATGTACGATTATCATTATCAGTTAAGCAGTTAACGATAACGGCAACATTTCCTGGTCCCATACCTTCATATGATTTTTCCTTAGTAGCACCAGATTTAACACCCTGAGCCTTAGCGATTGCACGCTTAATAACGTCTGCAGGACATTGATCCTTCTTTGCTCTAGCAATTACATTCTTTAAACTTTGATTCATTTCTGGATCAGGAACACCAGCCTTTGCAGCTTGGAATATTTCCTTACCCCATTTAGCATATTTTGATGATTTCATTGCAGCTGTTTTAGCCATTGATGCTGCACGAACCTCATGAGCTCTACCCATAATTTACACAACCTTTCGAATTCTAATAAAATTTTCCTTTTTTATTATAATAAAAACGGCTATGCTTTTCAATAATTTTTATTAAAAATAAAAAAGATGATGCATTTTTTTGCATCACCTAGTTGTATTACTTTGTTATATACAAAATACCAATTGTTCCCTTACCACAGTGAGATGAAATAACACATCCAGCAACAGTTGAGATAATTTCCATATCCTTAACCTCTGCCTCAAGTCTTTCTCTAATATATTTTTCTGATTCTATAGCTATAGAATGTGTGATAAATACCTTATCTCTATCAACATTACCATTTCTATAATCAGTTAGGAACATATCAATCATCTTATCTAAGGCAACCTTCATTTTTCCAATTGGCTTCATACCAACTGACATCTTACCATCTCTTACAAAAATGATTGGCTTAATTTTTAGGATTGTACCAAATAGCTTAGCTACACTTGAGCATCTTCCACCCTTATGTAGATAATCCATTGTCTCAATACCAAATTGAGCTTTTACCTTATCTGTAATCTCTAGCATCTTATCAACTATTTCCTTTGCTGATAAGCCCTCATCTCTATACTTACAAGCCTTTAATACTGTAAGTGCAATACCTGTAGATAGATTCTTTGAATCTACGATATAAATATTATTTGCTTCAAGCTCATCCTTAGCCATAACTGCATTTTCATATGTTCTACTCATAGACTTAGAAATACCTGTGAAAATAATATCATATCCTTGATCAAGCCACTTCTTAAATGTTTCATCTAGGGTAACTATATCAATAGCAGCTGTTTTAGGAAGCTCATTCTTCTTTTCAACAAGCTTATAAAGTTCCTCAGTCGAAATATTCACTCCATCCTTGAAGCTTTCATCAGTGAAATTTACATAAAGAGGTAATACCTCGACATCATATTTTTTTGCAAGATCTGCTCCCATATCGCAAGTAGAATCTGTAATAATTTTAACCTTATTCATAACGTTACTCCTTTAATAACTGCAATACATTTTTTACAACTCTTTATATTATTATACAATTTTTCTTTAAAATAGACTAGATTTATTTTTATGTGCTATAATTGTCTTTGGGTGATATACATGAAGGCAATATTAGTAGCTGTAACAACTAAATATGATGTCTACGACGTTGATTATTCCCTTGCTGAGCTTGAAAATCTAGCTAATGTTGCTGGATACGAGGTGTCAAACAAGGTAACCCAATCACTTGATAAGCCAACCCCAAAAACCTATATCGGTAGTGGTAAGCTAGATGAAATAAAGGTAATGGTTGACTTCTACGAAATAGATACTGTTATCTTTAACGATGAGCTAACTCCTGCACAAATAAGAAATATACAGGAAATATTAGATGTAGATATAATAGATAGAACATTCCTAATTCTAAAGATATTTGAAATGCGTGCATCCGATAAATCACAAATGCTAGAAATAAAGTTAGCTAACGCTATGTATATGCTACCAAGAATCGGCTATCTATCAATAGGTAGTGATAGAATTGGTGGTGGTGGCCTAACTCGTGGTAGTGGTGAAACAGAGCGTGAGCTAAATAGACGTAGACTAATATCAGAAATTCATCATCTACAAACAGAGATAATGAAATCAAAGAACACTAAAATTAATCAAATATCTAGAATTAAAAGAAATGAGCTACCTATAGTAGCCCTTGTAGGTTATACAAATAGTGGTAAATCTACCACTATGAATACCCTAATGAATTACTTAAATTCAACAGGAAAAGAGGTATTTGCAAAGGATCAGCTTTTCGCAACCCTTGCAACCTACAATAGAAAGCTTACCTACAATAAAACAGATTTTATGCTTGTTGATACAATAGGCTTTGTTTCAAAGCTTCCTCATAATCTAGTAGCTTCATTCTATGAAACACTAGAGGAGGTAAAAAACGCAGATTTAATAATCCACGTTATCGATTCATCTTCTATCTATATCAATCAAGAGCTACTTGTTGTTCTTGAGGTATTACATAATCTTAACTGCAATGATATACCTTCTATTTACTTGTTAAATAAATGGGATAAAACAATCGATATGAATATGGCTATTCCTGGTAAAAAAACAATTAGATATTCTAATAAAACACAGGAGGGTATCGATGAATTATTAAATTCAATTATCGAAGAGATATCAGAAAGTACAATTCATGCTAGAGTAACAATACCATACAAACGTGGAGATATCGTAAAGGTAATTGAGGAAAAAGCCACAATCAATAAAAGAGAATACCTTGATAATGGTACATACTATGATTTAGAAATACCTAAAAAGCTATATTATCTAATCAAGGATTATGATTTAGACACTATGATAAACTAAAAAAATGCACAGCTTGTGCATTTTTATTTTAATAAACCCTTTAGCATATCAATCATAACCTTACATAATGTTATCATTGATTTATTATTCATTAATAGTTCTTCCTTTAATTCCTTATTACCAGGAGTTATATTCATCTTAAGCTTACCGTTCTTATCCTCCTTAAAAGCTCCTCCAAGAGCTTGCTTAGAGAAATGTACACCCTCACAGGCAAAACGGTATAGCTTATCAAAGCCACTATATTTTTCTGATACCTTTCTTTTTAAATAACCATCAGATAAATTTTGCTCCTCATCAATCATAACAGTGTTTACCTTTTGATTATTATTCATCATATCCATTACTGTCTTTAAATCAAGCTCATAAACTGATTGTATTGCAAGGCAGTTATCACATAATAATCTTAATAATGAAATCTGAACAGTAATAATATAATCCTTTAAGGCATGCTTAGCCATTGCTAATATATCTATAGTCTTTTTTATTAACATTGCAGAAAAAACTACTTCTCTTGATAATTCATTATATTTATCATAGATTTTACTCATAAAATCCTCTAAATATAAAATCATATCATCAAGCTTTTTTACTTCCTCATTCACACAAATCACCAAAACAATTATAATGCATAAATCATTATAACGAAAGTATTTTATAAGTTAGAAATAAAATTATCAGCATCATTACGTGATTTGAAAATATAAATATTTTTATTATTCTTATATTTATCAATCATACTATAAACAATTGGTCTAACATCCTTAAACCAATTAATTATCCATTCCTGAAATTCCTTATCGAATTCCTCCTCAACCCAAGGTAAATCTTCTCTCTTTTTACCTATTCTCTCTTCAGCACCTGTAAGGCATAAATCAAGAGGGTAATCTAAAAAGAATACAGTATCTGCGTTTTGAAATCTTATTTCATATGTTCTAGAATAATCACCATCTATAATCCATTTATCTTTAGATAATATACTAGCTAATTCTTTGTCAAATACTTCTCTTTCAATATGAGATTTATCACTTTCCCACCAAATATTATCTAGATGGAATACGGGTATATTAGTTATCTTATTAAGTTTTCTTGAAAAAACACTTTTACCAGCCCCCGACGGACCTAAAACTATTATTTTATTCATAGCTACCCTCATAAAAATATCCTCACGTTCGGTGAGGATATTTACTGTTATTCTTATTTAATTACTCGTTTGTCTTCTTACCAAATAATAAATTATAGATTAAAGCAGCTAGTGCACCACCAGCAAGAGGAGCTAAAATCCAAATCCAAATTTGAGTTAATGAAGTTGTATTACCAGCAAATGCTTGTAATACTGCAGGAGCTAAGCTTCTAGCAGGGTTAACTGAAGTACCAGTGAATCCTAAGCCAACTAAATGAACTAATACTAATGTTAAGCCGATTACTAATCCAGCAATCTTAGTATTGTCATGCTTCTTATCTGTAATTGCAATAATTACAAATACAAATACGAATGTTAATACTAGCTCAATAACAAATGCGCCGATATAGCTTAATGCGTCTAACTCACCATTTGACATTAGAGTAGGTTGAATTGCATTTCCACCTAATGCACCAAAGCCTCTTACAGAAAGAGCTAATAATAATGAACCAACGAATGCACCTACAACCTGAGCACACATATATAATAGTCCTTCCTTTATGCTCATTTCCTTTCTGATCATCATAGCGATTGTTACAGCAGGATTGATATGGCATCCTGAAATGTTGCCAATTGAATAAGCCATTGCTACAATTACTAAACCAAATGCTAATGCTGTTGCTACTGTATTAACGCCTGTCCATACAGCAACACCACATGCGAAAAAGCATAATACTGCTGTACCTAAACACTCACAAATTAATTTTTTTATCATTTTTCCAATTCCTTTCTACCACTAGAAATTATACTACTTTTTTCTTAATATAAACATATTAATATTATTTTTTAAATAATTATGCTAAAATTAAGTAAAGATTGAGAGAGTAATTACAAGAAAGGAATTAATATGGAAAGCTTTTTATTTACCATAAATGCTGTATTACCAATAATATTATGTATCGTAATTGGCTATGGTCTTAAACTATTAAAAATATTCCCTGATTCCTTTTGGGGAACTCTAAATAAGCTAAGCTTTAGATTGTTATTACCATTACTATTATTTAAAAATATCTATGATATCAAGAATATAAGTGATGTTGGTACATATTGGCCTGTTCTATTATTCTCTGCAGTAGCGATAATAGTATTGTTCTTTATCGGATTATTAATTGTAAAGCTATTCATTCCAGAGGATAAGCAAAAGGGTGTAGTATTACAATGTATATTTAGATCTAATTATGCAATCATTGGTATAGGCTTAATAGAGCTTTTAGCTGCAGGTAATGAAACAGCCAAGGGTATTGGTGCCATAATATCAGCTGTATCAATTCCTCTATTTAATGTACTTGCTATAATATCACTTTCTATCTTCATTAAGGATGAGGGTGGTAATAGACCTAGTCCTAAGGAAATCATAATTAAGATTTGTAAAAACCCACTTATTATTGCCGTATTAACAGGATTAGTATTCCTAGCAATAAAATCATTAATTATATACGCAAACGGCTTTACATATGCTAACGATGTATTAGTTGATTCAAATGGTAATAAGCAATCAGTATTCCTAGAATACAATGGTGTAAGCTTCCTATATACAACAATTAAGTGGCTTGCAGCATGTGCATCTCCTATCGCACTAATTGCTTTAGGTGGAGGATTCAAATTTAGTGCTATCGCAAGACTTAAAAAGCAAATCATCATTGGTACATCTATAAGAATTGTATTAGTACCAGTTACAGTATTAATAATAGCTTATTTTATGGGATTCAATGATATTAGATATTTTCCTGCATTAATCTGCTTATTCTCTACTCCTGTTGCAGTATCAAGCGTACCTATGGCAAGTGAGATGAATAATGATAGTGAGCTTGCAGGACAGCTAGTTGTTTGGACAACAATATTATCATCAATAACACTATTTTTAATAATATTTACTTGTGCACAAATAGGAATTTTATAGAAAGGAAGGTAAGGTATGGAACAAAAATTTTTTATTTGTAAGAAATGTGGAACTATGGTAGCTATGGTTAAAAAGGGTAAATGTAATCCTTCTTGCTGCGGAGATTCAATGGAGGAAATCATTCCTGGTACTGTTGAAGCTGCAAGAGAAAAGCACATTCCTGAGATTGATGTTAAGGGTGATTTAGTAACTATTACTATTGGTTCAGTATTACACCCTATGACAGATCCACACTATATTGAGTGGATTTCAATCAAAACAAACCTAGGAAACCAAAGAAAGGTGCTTACTCCTACTGATGAGCCTAAGGCTCAATTCAAGCTACTTGATAACGAAGTGCTTGAGGAAGCATACGCATACTGTAATCTACATGGTCTTTGGAAGGCAACAAAATAAGCCAAAAGAAAAACCCAGTTCAAAACGAACTGGGTATTTTTTTATTGTGCTGCTTTTGCACTTACAGGTGTAATATGATCATTTATTTTTAAAGTAATTGTTGTTTTAGCATTACCATTCACAAATTGAAGTACACCTGAATCAATAATACCATTCTTATTGATAAATAGCTCTGGAATAATAGTATTATTTAATACCTCATCTATTGCCTTATCTACAAGTGCATAAGTAATAGCTACATCTTGTTTTAAAAGACCACATATTACTGTATAGAATGATTGATCTAATAATGCATTAATTGTTCTAAATAAAGCATTTGAATCAGATTCTCCATCTAGCTTAGTAATCTTAAATAATCTTACTAAATCAGCTGATGCTACTACCTTGTTTTCATTTTGGTCTACTGATGAGTCTAATGCACAAACTACTTCCTTTATTGTTGTTGCTGCAGTAAGCTTTTCATTAGTAATTCCTTGCTTTTCTAATAGTTTAACAACAAGCTTAGCTGGTGTATAAACTGTATCTAAAGAGTCACCAAGTAACATTGGTAATACTCCTTGTGGAAACATACTTATTACTGTAGTAAGAGCATTTTCAACCTTATCAAATATTCCACTCATAAACATATCAAGCATATTTACTAATCCTGTAATTGAATTATAATCAATCATAGCTACAACGAGTGCCTTATATGTATCTAAATTAAGACCTGTAATTTCCTTAATTGATTTATTCTTTAAATCTGCATTTAATGCTCTAACCTTCGTAGAATCAAGTTTTAGGCTATATTTATCATCAGTGTGGCCTGTTTTACATACCTTCTTAATAAATGCTAAAATTTGAGCATTATCGATAGCCTTAGTTTCCTTATTCTTAAAGTAAGCATCTATTTTTGTAAGTACTGTTTTAACAACCTCAATTATTGATGATATATCCTTCTGTCCATATACAGTAGTACCAGTTACATCAGTTGAATAATAAAGAATATTCTTCTCATATTCAAATTTGTAATTACCTACCATTGTTGGAGTAGTTGTGTTAGTAATTGTAGCCTTACCAAATACCTTGATATCATCGAATGTTTGACCTAGCTGAACCTCAGCCTCTGCGTCCTTGATATTCATTTTCATATTATCGATTGTAATATTATCAAGCTTTAATGTGAATGAAGTATAGTTAGATGCAGTAGTCATATTAGTGTAGAATGTATCTGGAACTAAAGACAAACCACATTTTTCACAATAAATATCACCAATATGTCCACTAGTAGATATTACGATATTTGCGTTTGTTTTCAAAGTGTACTTAAGTGCATTATTAGCTGTACAATCCACTCCTTCTACTCCTGTGATGGTATAATCAGCCTCACTAAGTATAGGTAATTCAAGCGTTTCAACCTCTTTACACTTTGAGCAGGTTCTTGTTGCGGAACCTTTTTTACTATCTGTTGGTGCTTCTACAACCTGCCACTCAGAGAACTCATGTGTTTCACACTTTCCTCCACATGAAGCAAGCCCAAACATAAATACGAATAGAAACACAAAAGATAGAATTAATCTTCTTAATTTCATAGTATCACTCCTATTCTAAATTATTTGCTAAATCCTCCAATTGCTTCAATGATACTTCGTCTAATCTAGATGTAAGCTTTACAGTAGGCTCTAGTATTTCAATATTTTTTAGCTTAGAAAGCTTTTCTAGAATAACCTTGCCTGCCATAGGTGCCCACGTACCATTCTCGATAATACCAACCTTTTTATTTTGGTATCCTCTTTCTACTAATCCCTCAATAAATGTATTCATAGATGGGAAAATAGTACCATTATAGGTAACTGAAGCGAACACGATTCTATCATATCTAAAGGCATCCTCAAATGCTTCAGTCATAGAATCTCTATTTAAATCACATACAACTGCCTTTATACCCTTTTTCTCAAGCATTTCCTTTAGCTTTTCTGCTGCGTCCATAGTATTACCATATACGCTTGCTACAGGTATAAATACTCCCTTGCTCTCAGCCTCATACTTACTCCAAGTATCATATAGTCCTAGATAATATGATAGATTATCATCTAATACAGGTCCATGAAGTGGGCAAATAGCCTTAACCTCTACACCCTGAAGCTTCTTTAATACTGCCTGTACCTGATTACCATATTTACCGACAATACCAAAATAATATCTTCTAGCTTCACATGCCCATCCCTCAGGATCATCATAATCTAATGTACCAAATTTACCGAAGCCATCAGCTGAGAATAATACCTTCTCATATTCATCATAGGTAAACATTACCTCTGGCCAGTGAACCATTGGTGCCATAATAAACTTTAATGTGTGCTTACCTAATGATAAAGTCTCCCCTTCCTTTACTACAACCTTATTGTTTTTTACATCTCCATAAAATTGTACAAGGAACTTAAATGCCTTATCTGTAGAAACTAATGTGGCATTTGGATATTTCTTAGTAAATTCCACAATACTTCCAGAATGATCTGGCTCCATATGTGAAATAACTAAATAATCAGGCTTCTTACCAGCAAGTGCCTTTTCTACATTTTGAAGCCACTTATCGCTAAAGCCCTTATCTACAGAATCCATTACTGCTATTTTTTCATCATTGATTAGATATGAATTATAGCTCATACCATGATCAACAGGGTATTGGCCTTCAAATAATTCTATATCATAATCATTTACGCCAACATAAATAATATCCTTCATATTACAACTCCTTTACTATTTATTAAATCTAGCTACGTCGTATTCAGCAACTAATCCCTTTTCTGGTGAAATAATATGGTTTTTAATCTCCTCATTATATACACCCTTTTCAACCTTATCCCAGCTCTTGTCACATAAAATCTTAAATTCTACTATTTGACCTGTTGGTAGCATTTTAGAAACACTAAATGATCCATCCTGCTCCTTCTTTAGCTCTACAGCCTTTGATGGATCCCAACCACCTAATGCTGGAACATTACCAACAATTAAAACCTTTGAACTTGCGCTTGTACGAACGACAATTTTTACACTAACATTACTCATTATTAAATTCCCTCATTTCATCGTGTTTATCAGTTATTATTATATATTATTTACATTGAATTAACAATAAATAATATGATAAAATACCCATTGAGGTAGATAACAATGAAATTTATAAGCTGGAACGTAAATGGCATTAGAGCATGTAAAACAAAAGGCTTTGATGACTTCTTTAAACAAATAGATGCTGACTTCTTCTCTATTCAGGAAACTAAATGTCAAGAAAATCAGCTTGATTTAAATATACCAGGCTACAATTATTATATTTCTAGTGCCATTAAAAAAGGATACAGTGGTACATTAATATACACAAAGCATAAGCCAAATAATGTTTATTACGGCATTGGAGATAAATATAATGACGAGGGACGAATCATTACATTAGAATATGATAATTATTATTTAGTAAATGTATATGTTCCTAATTCACAAGAGGAATTAAAAAGACTTGATTATAGAATGGTATTTGAGGATGATTTTAGAGAATATCTAAATAATCTAAAGGCAAAAAAATCAGTAATATTATGTGGCGATTTAAATGTAGCCCACGAGCGTATAGATATTAAGAATCCTGATTCTAATACTAGAAATGCTGGATTTACAATCGAGGAACGTACAAAGCTATCTCTTCTATTAAACACAGGATTCATAGATACATATAGATATCAAAATCCATCAGAAGTCAAATATTCGTGGTGGAGCTATAGATTTAACGCAAGAGCAAATAATGCAGGTTGGAGAATAGACTACTTTTTAGTATCAGATAATCTAAAGGATAGCATCAAAAAAACTGATATTTTAACTGATATTTATGGTAGTGATCATTGCCCTATTCTACTAGAAATAGATTTATAATTTTATTGACTTATAAATATTATTAATGTATAATGAAAAAGCGCTTGGTAGTGGAGTAATACTCAAGAGGCTCAAGAGGCTTCCCTGCTAAGGAAGTAGACCGGGTAACTGGTGCGAGGGTTCGAATCCCTCTTGCTCCGCCACTTAAAGAAATAACGGCTTAAATAAGCCGTTTTTATTTTGTTCAGGTAAGAATTAGGTAAGAACAACTAAATTTTGCCTATATTTTTACTGATTTCATCATAATTTAAATTAGTATGAATATATGTGTTTGAAGCAATTGTCGGAGTATTACCCATCAATTTTGAAATGGTATATTCATCATACCCTAATTTTTTTAGATTTGAGCTATAAGAATGTCTCAATGTATGAGGTGTGATTTCATAATCATTAAGATTAGCTTCTGCTTGTAACCTGGAAATCATTCTCCTTAATTTTTGCTGATTCAAGTACTTGGATTTTTGATGAAATATGATTTCATTAGGATTCTTACCTTTTATAAATTCCTTAAGCATTTCATATGTGACATCATCCAATGGAACTATCCTTATAGAATTATTATTCTTTGGTGCCTGAATGATATCTACACTCTTAATTCTTGAATAGTCTTTATTTATAGAAATACATTTATTATTGATGTCTGCAACTGTTAAGGCTGCAAGCTCTCCAATTCTTAATCCAGTAAAATATAATGTCCATAGAACTATGTAATAATAGTTTGTTGGTTCTAGAGGTTTTAGAAGAAGTTTAAAATTTTCGATTTCTAAGTATTTTGTTTTAGTGTTGATTACTTTTACATCATTATCTTTAAAAGGTTGCATAAGGCTATATTGTAGCTTTCCATTAAGATTATACATGATAGCGCCATATTCTAAAAGACTCTTCATGATATTTTGAAGCCTGTTCTTATAATTAACACTTAAATCAGTTTCAGATAATTTATTTCTCCATTCAAGTATATCATTTGGTTTCAACATGAATATTTTTTTGTTTGAAATAAATGGTAAATAATTCTTTTCGAATTTTTCATAATTATATTTAGTTGATTCCTTTAAGCTTGATTTAGATGCACTAATGTATTCATGAAATAGATCAAGCAGTGTTTTATCTTCATCATTTAATCCATTTATTGATTTAATGAATTCTTGTTCATAGGCTAAAGCTTCAGCTTTTGAAAGCATATATTTGCCATTATATTTTACTCTTTTATATTGTTTATAATTGATAGTAACAATAAAGTACCAATGTTTGTTTTTATCCTTATATACAGGCATTATTTCACTTCCTTAGCCCTTTTAATGTGTTCTCTTAAGGCTTCTTTAATTAATCCTTGTTTGTTATCGGAAGCATTTAAAAAATCAATAATATCCGCATCAACATTTGGGTTTAATCTAATTAAAATTTTAACCAAACTTTTTTCGTATTTTTCTTTTGATGGATTCATTTCTTGACAATCTCCTTTCTTTTGATATATAATAAATGCAAAGAGGTAAGTACTGTCGCAGGTTTTACTTCTTTATTTTTTTAATAAAGAACTTGATTATTTCTAATGTAGCACTTGCTACAAGAGATATAATGAAACTTACTAAGTATTCCATATTATCAAGCCCCCTAATCTTAAGTTTAAGTTAAGTTGGAGATTGGGGCTTTTTTTAATACTTCCTTACCTCTTTACAATTATATTATATCATATACGCTAGCGTATGTCAACAATAATATGTAAAAAGATATACAAAAATGCAATTTTTAATGTAATATAATTACATTAATGTAAAAGTTTTACGGATGCGTAATTCTATTACGACATCGTTTTTTTTTACGCTTCAACCAAAGCCAAGAAGTAATCCCTGCCTACATTAAATAATTTACAATTTGTATCAATTTCATCCTGAGTTAATACAGCATTTTCCTTAAGTATTGATTCAGCTCTTGATGGTGAGACACCAATCTTTCTTGCGTATTCTTCAATTGTTTCAATATTGTTTTTAATACATAATAGCATAGCTCGATTTTTCATTTTAATAATTCCTCCATAAATTCATCTGCTATTTTTTCTTTAGCCTTTATTTCATCTTCGGAAGCTCCATGCTTATATAATGATCCTGTAAAATAATGTGCCAGTTCATGAGCAAGCATTTCTTTTTTCTTCTCATAAGTAGAAGAAGAATCAATCATTATATAATATGTGCCATCAATTTTAATTATAAAGGCTTTTAATGGCTTGTTGGTACAATCAATGTACTCCACTTAAT
The DNA here is from genome assembly GCA_016282815.1 of Acholeplasmatales bacterium. GTDB lineage: Bacteria > Bacillota_I > Bacilli_A > Acholeplasmatales > Anaeroplasmataceae > Anaeroplasma. The sequence continues at coordinate 3,086 of JAEELU010000040.1, read as the reverse complement.
TGAAAGCTTTTGAGCCAAATTTTCAAGTTCTTTAAGTTTAATAATAATCCCCTCGTTTCTAAAATAATTTATATTTTTACTAATTATTAGTAAATATATACTAATAATTAGTAAACAAATGCTTGACTTATTTTACTAAAATCAATAAAATAAATGTACAAGGAACACTTGGAAAATGCGGGTGAAAGACCTCGTCGGATGAAAGAAAGCCGTTTGGATTCGATTTACCAAAGAGTAAAATTGATATTAGATTAAGAGCATACTTTGTATGCTTTTTTTCGTGCTTTTTTCTTAAAAAGTTTTCATTTTCTTTTAAAAACTTTCAAATTCTTTTAAAAAATTTCATTTTTATATATATTTTTTACTTTAATACCTATTGACAATTAAACAAAAATAATGATAAAATTTTCATACACAAAGAGGAGGTTTTAATATGATTGGTTCATTTGTTTTCAATCCGTATCCTTCAGTATCGATAAAAGATAATAAAACAACCATTTCATGTAATGCAGGAAAAGTAGATGTTTCGAAAGCTGTTTTGACAATTAACAAAAAAGAAATAAAATGTAATAATATTAATACTAACACAAAGGGGACTAAAAAATAGTCTCCTTTTTAATTGTTAACTATATAAGTATTTCCTTTATTATTACAAATGATTTTACTACAATCCGTAATTTGAAATGTTAATGTTAAAGTATAATGGAGAGCAATTACTAAATCATATAATTGAGAATCATTTTCTATCTTTTCAACATTTAATCCAATGGATTGACAATCTGTGTAATTGAAATGCTTAGCATGTGACTTATTATTTGAATTTAATTTTTTTGTTATATTTTCTGCAGTCTTTTTATTTTTGCCATTAAACATATATTGATATAGCCATGAATATGCTAGTTCGGTTGACAGTTTAATTGCATCACAAACTATATTATAAAAAGCATGTGGATATTTGCTTATTATTGTTTGCCAATATTGAGCAGAAGATGGATTCTTTGTCATTTCTCTTTTAGCAGTTTCAAATTCTTTCTTTATGTCATATGCTGGTATTCCGGAAAATTGTGGATCAATTGGTCCTAAAGATGAATGTGCAGACATATATATTTTATTTGCACTACAAGATAGCATTGTTCCAGCGGACATTGCCATATGAGGAACTATAACTTGAATATCATTAAATTTATCTCTTAAAAATTTAACTATTGCTTCGGTTGCAGTTGGATCTCCTCCTGGAGTATGTAAAATTATGTCAAGCCCTTTGGATGTATCCAAGTTGTTTGTTGCGTTAACTATACCATTTAAATCCATATCTGAAATTGAATAATTAAGTGATTGCTTTTGCTTAAGCCAGCCTGAATAGTAGCAAATGACATTCCTGTCTCTATAGTTACCTATTAATTGAATATATTTATTTCTAATAATGTCAACATTTCCAGTTGCCTCTAATTCCTTTACAATATCATCTAATGTAATCATCATTCATCCCTCCCCTACTTGCCATCGCCCGATGGCTTTTTATTTTTTATATAGTTAACAAAGTCTAGTATTTGTGTTTTTTCAGAATCGGTTAATTCTTTAGTAGCATCGAAAAGGGCTATGTCTATAGAATCTAGTTGTGATAAATCTATCTCAGTAGTAGAATCGTCTAATATTTCATTTCTATTATCGGTATTACCCAAGAGATAATCAGTGGAGACGTTGAAAAATTGAGCAATTTTTTGTACAACATCAGCTTTTGGTTCGTGAATACCATTAATGTTTCTTGAAAGAGTCGCTTGAGTTAATCCTATTGCATCAGCTAAGGCAATTTGCTTAATATTTTTTTCATGCATTAATTCAAGTACTCTATTTTTAAAATATTTATTCATGATTTCACCTCGTTTCAATTTTAATTTATGCGATTATTATATAAAAATTATTTGAAAATGTATATTTTTATACGAAAATTATATAAAAACAGTTGACAAATACGTTTTTGCATATATAATTAGAATTGTAGTATACGAAAACGTATAAAGTACAATGAAAGGAAAAATTCAAGTATGGAAATTGAAGTTGGAAAATTTTATAAAGGCATAATAAACAATTGCCTTATTCAAATTATGGCTATTAAGGAAGAAAGTAGTGTTAATGATAAGCCTACCAAAGTCGCTTATTATGTTGATGTAAGAACTAATAAAATTAGCTCTGCCCCACTTAACAGATTAGAGTACAGCCAATTTGAAGTTGTATCACCTGAAAATGTAATGAAGGAGGTAAAGAAACATGCAATTTAGAATAACAACATGTGATGGTTCATCTGAATGGATGAATTGTAAGGATTGGTCTATTGATGCTATGGAAGCAATGGCTGATGATCTAAATGTGTTTTATCCAAATGCTTGGCAACTTGAATATAGATAAATGAGGTATTTATGAGGAAAGAAAAATTAAACATGGCTTTGCATGCACCAATTAAATTGGTGTTAAACGGGAATGATGAAATCTATACTGGCTATCTAGCAAAGGATTTATACAATCCCAGGAGGTATTGTATTTTACCTATAGACGTAAGTCAAAGTGTAATTGTTTTCCCTGCATCATATGTGAAGCAATATACGTATTTGAATAATAATGTAACTATTAAGTAAAGGAAGTGATTAAAATGTCAGTAAATGAAAAGATTAAGGAATATATTGAATCGCATGGAATCACACAAAAGTTCTTATGCGATAAAACGGGGATTGCACAAGAAAAAATGTCAAATATAATCAATGGAAAACGTAAAGTCACTGGAGAAGAGTTACTATTGATTGCGAATGCATTAGGCGTAAGTGCCAATATTTTTTTGGGCTAGATTATACGTTTTCGTATAGTCAAAGGAGGTAAGCTAATGGATGAAAAAGAAGCATTACTAAGTAAAACACTTTGGTGCATTGAAGATATTAAAGCCTATTGTGAATGTGGAACTACTAAAGCATCCAATATTATGAAGGAAGCTAAAAAGATTAGTGTTTCTAGATTCTTACCTAGTAAGGCTAAAAGAGACAATGTATTAGAAGTATTAGGATTAAACTTCAATGATGAAGTAAAAAAATTGAAAT
>JAEELU010000005.1 GCA_016282815.1 Acholeplasmatales bacterium | reverse complement strand
TGAATCAAAATAAGCTTTGAAATCAAATGTATATAATGGAGTTAAATCTATATTACCACCAGCACCAGTTATGCTAATTTCGTAATCTAGTGGAACACCACTATCAATATTTTCTCCTGCTGCATTTGATAGATTATGGTCATTACTTCTTACGAATAATAATCCATCAGGTGTTGATGAAACTGATATTGTACAAGAGCCTCCACCACTTCTTTGTCCAACTATCTTTACACCTAATTCCTTTAATAGGCTTGGTAATAGGTTACCACATGAGAAAGCAACAGGTGTTGTTATTACTGCATAATTGAACTTCAATTTATTAGCTTCAGTAATGTCATCCTCATCATATTTACCATCAAGATTAATATCAACTAAACATTCATCAGTTCCTCTATACTTATTTAACGTAAGATTCATAGACAGTGCTGCCTTTCCTCCATTAAGTAAGCCAACTATACCACATACAGCACCAGTATCTCCACCACCATTAGATGTTAAATCAAAAGCTACATTTTCTGCTCCATCTGCCTTTGCTTGATATAGAGCACTTCTTATAAATGCATAAGTGTCTGTATTAACTGGGGCTTGATCTGGAGTTTTATTTTCCTTATAGAAATTATTCCAAGCATTATAATCAATTACGAATGTATCAAAGCCTATTAAGGCTGTTTTTGTTGTGTCATCATATTTATAATAGAATCCTGTACTAGCATTTGGCTCAAATCCTAATGCCTGCTTTGTTTGTTTTGCAAGAGGTCCTATTGTTTTAATATTTTGTGCAGCCACCTGCTTTAAAGCTAATTCCTTATATACTCCACCATAATCATCTATAGTAATATTAGGTGTTTGTGGAACATATCCAAGTGATGTATGACCACCATCATAAAGACCTGCAAAAAGCATTATAAAGCCAAAGTAATATGTTTCCTTGTCATCACTTAATAATGCTTCCTTAATTCTTGGATAATAAGTCTCTAATAAGCCATCAAGTCCTAATGATATTAAGGCATTATCACCAAATATTAATTGTGATGTATATCCACGTAGCACATCAAAGTCGAAGCATAATTGACCATAATTATAATCAATTAAATCCTGTGGTCTTTTTTCTGTTTTGTCCTCGATTGGACCAGTATAATCAGTTCCAAAATAAGTTAAATTATGAGGTTGGGCTACCTCTAAGCCTGTATTAGGATCTGTAGTCTTATTATTTAGCATATTACCAATATCAAGAACATAAATATCCTTAGTATTATAAGCAACATTATATAATTCTCCACCACCAGATAATGTACTTAAGAATGTTAAAGGAACATAAAGATTATCATCACCATGAATATCAATGGAGTACTTCTTTAAATCAACAATCTTTTCAGTTTTAGGAGTTGTTGAAGAACTAGCTATCTTTAGGAATGTTTTTCCTGTTGCTGAAATAAAGAAATCAGTAGAACTGAAAACATCAATTCCATTTGCATAAAAAACATCATTTTTTATATCATATTTCATATAATTGTCACTATTATACGTGAATGTATACATATAATTATCCTTTGTTAAAGTATAATCCCTACCAAAGAATTCCTTATAGTATTTTGTTATATCAACATAAGGAATATTAGGCGTCTCCGAATAAAATCTAACTGGGAATTTCTTATCAACAACTCCCTTTTGACGATAAATATTTAATTCCTTAGTCTCATAAGTCATTTCATCAGTATATGTATAATCTACTTCTGGTTCTTTGGTTACAGTAACTGTTTGAGTAACAGTATTTGTAACTGGAACTGTTTGAGTTACAGTAACTGTATTAGTTACAGGCACAGTTTGAGTTACTGTTACAGTATTAGGTGCCGCATTTGAGCAGGAAGTCATAAATACTGCAGCCAAACCAAATGTCAACGTTAATATAATTCTATTCTTTTTCATATGATCACGCTCCTATTTAGTAATTATAACACTAAATACTATTCTTTACTATCGTACGACACGATAAAAATCCATTTTAATGGACAAAATTGACTTTTTAGTATGATTATTATAAAATAAAAATAGATTTTACAATTGGATTTATAAATTAAATATTATCTTAATTTGTAAATGCCGATTAAGGAAAGGGGTAATTCTATGAAAAAATTATTGGCAATTATTGTTTTAGCATTTACATTCCTACTTGCAAGCTGTAATGCATCATTCTCTTCAGGTGAAGCAAAATCTAACCTAGAGGGTCAAGGGTACACAGTAGAGGTTATGGATACTACTGAAGCAAAGGCACGCGTACAGGGAGTTAATTATAATGTAACTCCGCAAAGTGCAATATTCGCAGCTAAAGGAAATGATAAGGTGTTAATTTTCTTCTTCTCAAGCATCGATGAGGCAGATAAATTCGTACATGAGAATATTGCAGTTATGGTAAGATTTGCAGAAGGATTCTCAGAAAATCCAAAGACAGGATTCCATAACAACGCTGCTTACACTGGTTCTATCGCTGCAGCAAAGGCTGC
>JAEELU010000039.1 GCA_016282815.1 Acholeplasmatales bacterium | reverse complement strand
CGGAGCTAAGGAAAGAGTACCAATGTGTGGTATTCCCTATCATGCAGCATCTGAATATATCGAAAAGCTTGTTGGACGTGGATATAAGATTGCGATAGTTGAGCAAATCGAGGATCCTAGGGAGGCTGTAGGTATCGTCAAAAGAGGTGTAGTTAAAATAATTACACCAGGTACTATAGAATCAGGTATTAAGGATAATGAGAATAATTTTATCGCATCATTAGGTCAAATTAAGCGTGAATATATATTATGCTATTCTGATATAACTACAGGTGAGGGATATATTTCATCTTACAATAATATTGAAATGCTACTAAATGAGCTTTTGGCACTTCATATTAAGGAAATAATTATTAAATCAGATTTCAATAATAAGTTATTTTATGAATTCATAAAGAATAATAATATCACATTATCAGTTATGGATAATGTAGAGCTATCACCTGAATTATTATATATAACAGCTGATTTAGATCCTAAATATAATGATACAGTTGCGATATTATTAAATTATTTTATTAAAACCCAATATCAAAAGCCTGTATATTTTAAGAAGTTTAAATCTTATGTTACAGAAAAGTATTTACATCTAGATGCCTTCACTAAAAAGAATCTAGAGCTAACTGAAACATTAAGATATTTAAATAGAAATGGATCATTATTATGGCTAATTGATAAATGTAATACAGCTATGGGCTCAAGATTAATTAGAAAATGGATTGATAAGCCTTTAGTTGATAGAAATCAAATCGAGGAAAGATTAGATTTCGTAGAAGCATTTAATAATAGCTTCCTAGCTAAGGAAGAAATAAAAAAGCTATTTAAGAATGTATATGATTTAGAAAGAATAATATCTAGAATATCATCAGGTAGTGCTAACTCTAAGGATTTAGTATGGCTAAGAAGAAGCCTAGAGTCACTTCCTAATCTAAAGGAGCTACTTAAGAAAACAGCATATGATAACCTAAGTAAGCTATCTGATATTATTAATCCACATACTGATTTATATAAGCTTTTAGATGCTGCATTAGTTGAAAACCCACCACTATCAGTAAAAGAGGGTGGAATGATTAATGAGGGATTCTCTAAGGAGCTTGATGAAATTAGAAATATAGCTAACCATGGTAAGGAATGGATAATCAATTACGAGAAGGAAGAGCGTGAAAGATTAGGAGTTAAAACATTAAAGGTTGGCTATAATAGAATAACTGGCTATTATATTGAAATATCAAAGGGTGCAGTAGCGGAGCTTGGTGATATAGAAAACTATACAAGAAGAGCAACACTTGCCAACAGTGAAAGATTTATTTCTAAGGAATTAAAGGCTTATGAGGAAACTCTACTTAATGCCAAGGAAAGAATCGAAAGTATGGAATATGAAATATTTGTATCCCTACGTAAGGAAGCTAATAAATATATTAAATCATTACAGGAGCTAGCTGAAATAATCGCAGCTATAGATGCTTATATTTCCTTATCTGATATAAGTCTAAAGTATAACTATGTAAGACCTACATTTAATAATGAAAGAAGGGTAAACATAGTTAATGGTAGACACCCAGTACTTGAGGCAATTCTAAAAACTGATTATATCCTAAATGATGTAGTAATTAATAAGTATAATGTAATATTAATTACAGGACCTAATATGAGTGGTAAATCTACTTATATGAGGATGCTTGCAAGTATAATAGTGCTTGCTCAAATTGGTTCATTCGTTCCGGCATCAAGTGCTGATTTAATGATATTTGATGCGATATTTACTCGTATTGGTGCGTCAGATGATTTAGTATCTGGTCAATCTACATTTATGGTTGAAATGACAGAGGCTAATTATGCGATAGCTAACGCAACTAAAAATAGCCTAGTACTATTCGATGAAATAGGTAGAGGTACTGCAACATATGATGGTATGGCACTTGCTCAAGCAATCTTAGAATACCTACATGAAAAGGTTGGGGCTGTAGTATTATTCTCAACTCACTATCATGAGCTAACAAGGTTAGAGGGAATATTATCCCACCTAAAGAATGTTCACGTATTGGCTCAGGAAACTGAAAATGGTGTTAAATTCCTGCATAAGGTTGTTGATGGACCTACAGATAAAAGCTACGGTATAAATGTTGCTGAGCTAGCTGGACTTCCTAAATCACTAACAAAGCGTAGTAAGGATATATTATTATCATTAGAGGAAAACAATAATAAGGAAGCTATTAAGCTAGATTTATTTAATTTTGATGAATATGATAATAAGGAAGAAATAAAGGAAGATTCTAAGGCAACTAAGGTTTATAAAAGATTATCAGAAATTGATATTAATAAGCTAAGCCCACTAGAGGCACTTAATCTATTAAATGAGCTTAAGGAGATTTAATTATGGGAAAAATAATGAAAATGTCTCCTGAGCTATATAATATGATCGCAGCCGGAGAGGTTGTAGAGCGTCCATTTAGTGTTGTTAAGGAGCTTGTAGAAAATTCAATCGATGCTAAAGCAAATGATATTAAAATTTATTTAACTAATGGTGGTCTTGAGGGTATTACCATATCTGATAATGGTGAGGGTATGGATAAGGATGATGTTTTACTTGCCTTTCTTCCTCACGCAACAAGTAAAATAAAGACTGAATATGATTTATTTAGAATCAATACATTAGGCTTTAGAGGAGAAGCAATCTCATCTATCGCCTCAGTAAGTAAAATGGAAATCATTTCATCTCGTGATGGAATATCAGGCTATAGATGCCTATATAAGGCAGGAAATAAAAAGGATGAGGGAATTTATCAGTCAAACAAGGGAACTACAATCAACGTTACTGAATTATTCTTTAATACACCTGCAAGATTAAAATATCTAAAAACTGCTAAAAGTGAGCTATCATCAATATTATTCTTCATAGAAAGAATATCTCTTGCTCATAAGGATATTAGATTTAGTGTATATAATGATAATAAGCTAGTATTTAATACCTCAGGTAAGAATGATATCACAACTATAATAGGTGAAATATATGGCCTTGATGCTTGTAAGAATATTATATTAGGTGATTATGTATCTGATGGCTATAAGGCACATTTAGTATTAATAAAGCCATATATTTACCGCTCTAATAAGCTTGAGGTAACATTAATTATTAATGGTAGATATGTTAAGAACTTCAATATAACTAATGCGATAATTGAAGGCTTTAATACCTATATACCTATTGGTAAATATCCTATAGCCGTAGTCTATTTAGATATTGATCCATTATTAATAGATGTTAATGTTCACCCAAATAAAACTGAAATTAAAATTGCCAATGAATCTGATATAGCAATAAGATTAACATCAGAGATACGAGAATACTTAAGAAATGTTAGTGTTATACCAGAAAGAAAAATAGAAAAGAATATTAATTATGGCTATACACAAACTACCATATTTAATAATCCAATATTAAATGATAATCCTCCTAAATATAATGATATTTCTACTAATTTAGAGGAATATGATGAGGATATTAAACAAAATGAAGAAATAAAGGTAGAATTACCAAAGGAAAATATAATAGAAAGAAAGCTACCATACTTTGAATATGTTGGCTGTGTATTTGGAACATATTTAATATTCCAAAATAGTGAAGGTCTATATCTAATGGATCAGCACGCCGCAGCCGAAAGATTTAATTATGAAAAGTATTATAAAATCCTAGGTAATCCAAACCAACCATCAAGTGATTTATTAATTCCTATTTCCTTAGAGTTCTCTAAAAAGGAAGCTCTATATATAGAGGAAAATAAGGATAAATTTGAAGCAATAGGCTTTACACTTGATGAAATCGGCGATACTACATTCCTAGTAAGAAGAGTACCACTATGGGCTAAGCTAGATGATATCGATTCGATCATTTATGATATATTAGCTAAAATGATTAATGAAGAAAGAATAGATATTATTTATTTTAGAGATCATATAGCTAAGCAAATAAGCTGTAAGGCATCTATTAAAGCAAATCATCAGCTATCACGTGATGAAATAAAAGCCTTAGTAGATAATTTAAATACCTGTGATAATCCATATACCTGTCCACATGGAAGACCTACAATTATTAAATTATCTCAATCAGATTTAGAAAAGATGTTTGAGAGGATTCAGAAATAATGAATAAGGTAATATGTGTAGTAGGACCTACAGCTGTAGGTAAAACAAAAATAGCCATAGAGCTTGCAAAGCACTATGGACTAGAGATTATTAGTGGTGATAGTGTTTCTGTATATAGAAGGCTTGATATTGGTAGTGCTAAGCCAACTATAGAGGAAATGGACGGGGTTAAGCACCATCTAATAGATATTAAGGATGTTAATGAAGGCTATAGCGTTGCGGAATTCCAAAGGGAAGCACGTGCTATTATGGATAAATCTCCTTTATCACTAATCTGTGGTGGTACTGGTTTATATATTCAAAGTGCCTTATTCAATTATGAATTTAACGCATCAGAAAGAGATTTATCATTTCAGGATAAATATAAGGATTTATCTAATGAGGAATTATATGAATTATTATTAAAAATTGATCCTGAAATAGATAAAAATAAATTACATCCAAATAATAGAAAAAGAGTACTAAGAGCCCTAGAGGTTCATGAGGAGCTTGATAAATCAATTCATAGCTTCAATAAAAAGAAGGAACCATTATATGATTATTTTATCGTTTATTTAACATTAGATAGAGAAACACTGTACGATAGAATAAATAAACGTGTAGATATCATGATTAAGGATGGACTATTAGATGAGGTTAGGTCATTATATGATGATGGTATTATGCCTCACGCTATAGGCTACCAGGAGCTTGTTCCTTACTTTGAGGGATTAGTATCACTTGAATCGGCAGTAGATGAAATAAAAAAGAACACAAGGCATCTAGCTAAAAGACAGGAAACCTGGTTTAGAAACCAAATGGATAGTCATTTTTATAATGTTAATTTAAATGATATTAATGAAACAATTAATAATATTATTACCGATATAGATAAATGGAGATAATTATGAGAATATATTTAATTGGAATGCCTGGATGTGGTAAATCTACATTAGGTAAAAAGCTAAGTGAAAAACTAAATTATGAATTTATCGATATGGATAATTATATTGAAAGAAAGGCCTGTATGTTCGTTGATGAAATATTTAGTGCCTATGGCGAGGAATATTTCAGAGATTTAGAAAGTAATACATTAAAGGAATTCTTACTTTTAGATAATGTTATTATCGCAACCGGTGGTGGCGTAATAAAGAATAAGAATAATAAGGATCTAATGGATGGTAAATGTATCTATTTATATGTAGATACTAAGGAATTAGATAAGAGATTACAAAATTCTGATATCGTTAGACCATTATTATTAGAAAAATCTGTATATACATTATTCGAGGAAAGAAAGGATTTATATGAATTCTTTAAGGATATAAAGGTTGATAACAGTGATATTGATGTTGCAATAAATAAGATAATGGAGGAGCTAAAATGAAGGTATTAGTAATAAATGGACCAAATTTAAATATGCTAGGTAAGCGTCCTAAGGAGCATTATGGCTCACTTACCCTATATCAAATCAACGATTTGATGGTTGAAGAGGCAGGTAATGATTTAGAGCTTGAATTCTTCCAATCTAATTCTGAGGGTGATATCGTAACTGAAATACAGCTTGCGATAGGAGTATTCGACGCAATTATTATTAATCCTGGTGCTTATACCCATACCTCAGTTGCAATACATGATGCACTAGAGATTTATGATGGCACAAAAATAGAGGTTCATCTATCTGAGGTTGATAACAGAGAGGACTTTAGAAGAGTCAATTTTGTTAGAGATGTATGTGATAAAACATATGCTGGCAAGCATGAGGAAAGCTATTTGGATGCTATCAGATATTTGAAAAATATAAAATAATATGTTATAATTTTAAAGATTAATTTATTTATAGGAGTGAAATTATGGTTTCAAGTAATGATTTTAAGAATGGTATGACAATTTTATATGATGGAAAGATCTATAAAATTTTAGAGTTTATGCATGTTAAGCCTGGTAAGGGTGGCGCATTCGTTAAAACTAAGCTTCGTGATTTAAGAAGTGGTGCAATTATTGATTTTACTTTCAACGCTGCTGAAAAGGTTGAAAAGGCAATGATCGATAAGATTGAGATGCAATATCTATATGATAGTGGTGATGCACTAGTATTTATGGATAATGAAACATATGAGCAAATTGAAGTTCCTCATAACCTAGTAGAATATGAAATGAAGTTCTTAAAGGAAAATGAGAATGTTAATATTGAAAAATATGGTGATGAAATTTTAGGTATTATCCTTCCTGATAAGGTTACACTAAAGGTAACTCAATGTGAGCCTGCAGTTAAGGGTGATACAAAAACAAACGCACTTAAGGATGCGATTGTTGAAACTGGTCTACTTGTTAAGGTACCTATGTTTATTGAAAACGGTGAGGAAATCGTCATCAATACTGAAACAGGTAAATATTCAAGTAGAGCCTAATATAGGAGTGAAGATAAGTTGGGCATACAATCGAGTAGTTTGATTCCTCTATCGGTTTTAACTGATAGTTGGCCATTAATGCTTGTATTAATGATTATATTAATCATTTTATCTGCATTTTTCTCAATGAGTGAAACTGCAGTTTCATCATCATCTGATTCTAAAATCAGATTGATGATAGAGGAAAGAAAGCGTGGAGCTAAAAAAGCATTAGAGCTAACAACTAAATACGATAAGACACTAATTACATTACTAATAGGTAATAATATTGTTAATGTATTATTATCTACAATAGCTGTATACTTTTTCATTAAGCTTGCAGTTGATCAGGATTATGTATCCTTAGTTTCTACAGCTGTAGTTACTATAACATTATTAATTTTTGGTGAAATAGTTCCTAAGGTTATTGCTAAACAATACCCTGAGACAATTTCCTGTGCAGTAAGCTGGCCAATCTATATAATAATGCTTATATTAACACCATTAGTTTATTTCTTTATGGGTATCCAAAAGGTATTCACAAGAAAGAAGAATGATGATCAAGCAATGGATGAGGATGAATTAAATGTTTTAATTAATCAAATGGAGGATGAAGGCTCTATCGAGCATGATGAGGCCTCTACAATTAGAAATGTATTTGATTTAAATGATAGAAAGGCTGAGGACATCATGGTTCCTAGAATTCAAATGGAGGCCATCGATTATAACTCAACACTTGAAACTGTTAAAACATTTATGCTAGATAATGCTTATTCAAGAGTTCCTGTCTATAAAAAGGATAAGGATCATATCGTAGGTATTCTATACGAAAGAGATTTCTTCCCAGCATTAGTTAAGAATCCAAAGATGAGCTGGAGAAGAATATTAAGACCAGTTAAGTTCGTATCTGGTGAAATGAAGGTAGATGCCCTAATTGATGAGTTAAGAGCAAGCAAAACACATATCGCTATTGTTTCTGGTGAATATGGTGAGGTATTAGGTTTAGTTACAATGGAGGATTGTCTTGAGGAAATCGTAGGTGAAATCTACGATGAGCATGATAATCCAGAGGATAGTGAATTAAGATTTGATGAGACAGAGGATGGCGGATATATTGTAGATGCCGACATGTTCGTTGAGGATTTATTTGAAAAGCTTAATATTGGTGATTGTCCTGATGATATCCCATCAAAGATATCAGGCTGGCTATTTGCAAAATGTGAAAGCTTACCAGAGGTAGGATTCTCAATGAATTATACTGCAATCTATACTCAGCTTAATTCAGAGACTGAGGAATATGTTGATTATGCTAAATATTTAACTATTTCTATATTCGAGGTTGAAAACAGAAGAATTACCCTAGCTAAGGTAGAATTACGTGACGCAACTGAGGAAGAAATAGAAGCTAGAAAAGAAGAAATGGAGACTGAATAAAGTCTCCTTTTTTAGTGGAAAAATACACCTACCCAACCACCTATCTTTCAAAACGATAAGTTATTGAATTATATATAACTATAAATAAAAGTAATAGTTATAATGAAAAATTATGAAAACTAGAAAATATTTATATTCAAGGGTTAAGAGATTGAAAAACTTGTGATTTTAGTATAAAATAGATTATACTAAAGTATTATCGGAAAAAGGGAAGAAACAGGGGGGATAATATGATATTTGATGATCTTGATGAATTAGATTCTGCGAAAACAAAAATCAAGGTTATTGGTGTTGGTGGTGCTGGAAAAAATGCTATTGACCACATGATTGAAAATGAGGTTTTAGGTGTTGAATTCTGGGCTGTTAATACTGATGCGCAGGATTTGAAAATGTCAAAGGCTCCTAATAAGCTATTAATTGGAAAAACAACTACTCACGGTCAAGGTGCTGGTGCTAACCCAGAGGTTGGTAGATCAGCTGCACTTGAGGATGAGGATGATATACATGAAATGATTGGTGATGCCCAAATGGTTTTCATTACCTGTGGTATGGGTGGTGGAACAGGTACTGGTGCTGCAGCCGTTATCGCTAAGGTAGCTAAAGAGCATAGCTGTCTAGTTGTTGGTATTTGTACAAAGCCATTCGCATTCGAAGGACCAGTAAGAATGGCAAACGCTGTTGCTGGACTTGAAAGCCTAAGAGAAAATGTTGATACACTAATCGTTATTCCTAACCAAAGATTATTACAAATGGTTGATACCTCTACAGATATTTTAGCTGCCTTCAGAGAAGCAGATAACGTACTTCGTAAAGGTGTTCAGGGTATAGCAGAAATCATTGCTATACCTGGACTAATAAATGTAGACTTTGCCGATGTTAATACAGTAATGAAGAAGAAGGGTACAGCCTTATTAGGTATCGGTGTTGCTAAAGGACCTAATAGAGCAATTGAGGCCGCAAGAAATGCCATTCATTCCCCTTTACTAGAGGTTACTATTGATGGTGCGACTGACGCTATCGTTAATATTAACGCATCAACTTCTTTAACATTAACAGAGGTAGACCAAACTATTGAGGAAATTAGAAACAATAGTGGTAAGGAATTAAATATCATCTTTGGTGCTGCAATTAATACAGACCTAAAGGATGAACTTGTTGTTACAGTTGTTGCTACAGGATATGAGCTTAAGGCTCAAAAGTCTGGCTTCGATGAGCTTCGTCAACAAATCTTCAAGAATATGAGTGATGAAAACATCTCTTATACATCTGTTGAGGAGGATGACGAATACGTTGAGCCTGCAATTGATGCAAGAGAAAAGGATAGAGAAATCTTTGATAATATTTCTCCAAGAGAAGAAAAAAGACGTATCAAGGAAGAAAAGAGACGTCAAAAGGAGCTTGAAAAGGAAAGAATTAGAAATGAGAAAAATGCTAATTCACAGCCTAAATCAAAGCTTCCTGATTGGCTAAGAAGAGATCAATAATAAAAAGAAAAGGGCTTCGTTTCAAACGAAGCCTTATCTTATGTGCCTCAACTGGATGTTGTGGCTCTTTTTTTCTTTTCTTAGCTGTGCCTTATGCTCATTATTTAAATCAACTATAGTTTTACCAAATGTAACATTCATTTCAGCGATATTATCATTAAGCTCTTTTCTCTTTTTAATGTAATTAAGCTTATCATCCTGGCTATTCTTATCTAAATCGCTATTATGACGCTTTGTTTCCATCTGAGTATATAATATTTCAGCCTTTGTTTTTTCTGGTAAATCATTCATTAAAATCTTACGCTTTTCAATGAATTTATCTAATTCGATTTTTAATCTATCCTTAGTTGTTTTAGCATCAATTACTAGATTATTAACATCCTCACGATATTTTCTATCTAGCTCCTTGATTGTTTCCTTATAATCATTTGTGATAGATTCCTGGTTAGCACATATTGCGTAGAATTCATCATAGAATGTTTGAGTAGCCTCTGCAGTTCTATTGATAATCGCATTAGACTTTTCGGTGTGATTGTTATTGTTTTTCTTAATTAAGCCATCACATTTTTTCTCTACAGCATAATAATCATTATGCTTATTTCTAATACTATTATTTAATATTCTCTTAGTCTTAGTTGATTTTGCCTTTTCAAAGCTGATAGTAGAATTATATTTTACTAATGCCTGTGCAACTCTATTCTTGTAGTTTTCCTTTAGCTCAAGTAAATCAGTTTCCTGTTCCTTATTCTCAGCTAAATAGAATGTATTAACATTTTGATATAAATCATCGATTAATCCCTTGATGATATCAAGTGAATCATTTTGCTTCTTATTAATAATAACCTCATAATTTACGGCAGAAAGCTTTGATTCCTTTTCTGAGAATAATGAATTATGAAGCTCCTTCTTAGCTTTAGCTAAAGAAGAAGAGAAGTCCTCAATTAAATTATGATATGCTAAAGCACTATAATATTGCTTACGCTTGATTTCCGCAAGCTTATTAGAATAATTAAACTCTAATTGCTTAATCTTATTTTCGTAATTATTGATTTCATTCTTTAATGGCTCCATCATCGAAATGTTATTATTAGCTTCCTCGGTGATGTTATTAATCTTATTAGTAAGAAGAGCTAAATTCTTTTTAGCAGATTGCTTATTATATAATGCAAAGTTCTTTGGATCCTTGATATATAATATTTGATTCTGAATAGTAAATATCAATGAATTATATTCATTAACCTTATTTTGGTATCCATCAAGCATAGTCTCAAGCTCACTCTTTTTATTTAGTAGCTCATCATGCTCCTTAGTATATTCAGATTCAACATTTTCATATTCTAGACTAAATTTGAATGATTCCTCAAATTGTAGTCTTTCATTTATTACATCCTTTTCAAGCTCGATAAATGAATCAGAAAGTCCATTATAATACTCTACAGCTATCTTTACTAATCTACCTATGAATGAGCTAATGATATCTAAATATTCAGGTCTAAATATAATATTAGAGAATACCTCATCTAATAATGTATTAACATTATTCTTTAGCTCAAGTATTGCATTTATATATGTAGATAATACCTGGTTAATAGATTTTAGCTCCTGATGGAATTTAATATTTAATATATTATTAAATAGCTTATCAAGCTCATATTGATTATTAATCTCAGCATTTTCAATTTCATAATTAGTATGATGGTTTTGAAGTAAATCCTTATATTCTAAACGATATATATCATTTTCAAGTATTGCCTTTTCTATAGCAATCTCTGCATACTTTAATTGCTTATATTTATAATTCTTTAGCTTGATGTTAGTAGTACTATAATTTAATAGCTCATTTTCCTTTTCAACATTAAGCTTATATTGTGCTTGATTATAATCATTTAATACTCTATTTTTTTCTATTTGAAGTAGATTATAAACAACTAAATAATTTAATCTCTTTTGATGCTTTAAATCCTCAGTTTCATGTAATAATGAATGAATCTTCTTTAAGGAATCTAAATCTATCTTTGCACACTTAATATCAGTAGATAGCTTTTCAAGCTCTATCTGATGTAGTGTATCCTTTTTAGTGAATTCCTTATCTATACCTATAGTCTTAATAGTAGAATCTAATCTAATTAAATTAGCCTTTTTATTAAACTGATATGTTAATACAGATATCTTATAGTTTAAATCATTTTCATCTAGGTTATTTAGCTCCTGATAATATTTATTATCATGTAGCTCCTTTTCATTTATTGATTTAATTGAAAATGATCTATTAAGCTCTAGTATCTTTTTACTATAGTTATTGTTTTCATTATCTATAGAGAATGATTTATTTAAATGAGCAATAGTTTTCTTTGATTGATTTCTTTCGATATTAGAGTAGGAGAAGTAGTTTTTATTGTTACGTCTAATTAATCTTTTCTTAGCCTTTTCAGCATTTCTAGAATTATAAATAGAGGTAATAGCCTTATCCTGCTCCTTATGAATATCTAGTAGTCTATATTGTAAATCCTTTTCCTCACGAGAAAGGTTTGTATTATAATCACTTTTTATTTTTGATATAGCATCATCAAGCTCAGTCATGTTCAAAACGAATTCCCTTGAAATTGATTGGCTCTCAAGCTGGTATTCATTTCTCTTTTGATCCTTTTCCTGCTGATTTACATTTTGATTATTGATATATACATTTCTTTCCTCTAATGTCTTTTGGCTTGTTTCATTAGATAGCTTTCTTATCTTATCATTTAAATCTACTGATTCCTTGTATTTTTCATCCTTATGAGCACTAATTATCTTATTAAACTCATTGATGTTATCCTCGAGTATTTTATTTTTATCATCTATCTTTTTGTTATAGCCTTCGATTATATTATTTGTTTCTGCATCATAATCAATTAAAGAGAAGGCATATTCATCATTAGCCTTCTTTAGCTTATGCTCTAGATAAGCATTATTCTTTTGAATACTATTTTGATAGGAAAGAAGAGCACTTTCTGATTGGTAATTATATCTAGTGATATTATTGCCATGCTCAAGCTCGAACATATCTATGTTTTGATCAGAGGAAATAATGAAATAGTCGATATCTATTTCATGAGCTTCCTTTTTTCTATTGTTTTCCTCTGTCATTCTCTTGATATCCTCGATTGTATTATTGTTAAACAAATAATACTTATCATTGATATCCTGTGTTTCTCTAAGCAATGAATTCTTTAGCTGATCAACGTTAGTATAATAGCCATTAATCATATTCTTAAAATCAGCCTGGTATGATACTAGTGTTTCATCTAGATGCTTAGAGGTTGTTTTTATTGAGAATGAGAAGCCATCAAATATCTCCTGTAATGCCTTTAAAAGGTTATTATCAAAGGGAGCCTTATCATCAAGCTCTAGAAATGTATTAATGAGGTTTTTAAAATCATCTGAAAATTTAGTAATATTATCATTAAATTTTGACATAATTTTCACCTCATTCCTCTCGGTATTATTATATAATTAAACAAATGAATAGTAAAGTTATTAATTCCAATTTAAGTATAAATACTTAATTTCGTTAAATATAGGAATAATCTCTTTAAAATAGGCGTTATTTATGATATTATTAATGCGGTGATTTTTATGTATGGATATATTAATGGAATAGTAACAAAAATAACTCCAAAATATATTATTTGTGAGAATAATGGTATAGGATATGAAATAATTGTTCCTAATCCATTTAGCTATAAGCTTAGCAATAATTATAAAATTTATACATATCAATACGTTAGAGAGGATATAATTGAGCTTTACGGATTTTTAGAATTTGAGGAAAAGGAATTATTCCTAAAGCTTATATCTGTTAGTGGAATAGGACCTAAGAGTGCCTTAAGCATTTTAGCTACTGGTACTGTTAGTGAAATATGTAATGCGATAGAATCAAGAAATGATGTTTATTTAAGAAAATTTCCTGGCATTGGTACTAAAGCAAGCCAGCAGATTATTCTTGATTTAGCTGGTAAGCTTTCATTTGAGGAGGGTACTAGCAGTAACACAAAGCTTGATGATGTATCAGATGCTTTAATTGCCTTAGGCTATAGTAAAAAGGAAATTACTAAGGTAATTGGTAAGCTTGATGCGAATATGGAGGAAGGGGAGCTAATTAAGGAAGCTTTAAAGAAGCTTGTTAAGGCATAGTTATGAAGGAAAGATTAGTAGATCCAGAGGTTGAGGCCTTCGATAAGGAAGAGGAGCTATCATTAAGACCTCTAAAGCTAACTGAATATATTGGCCAAAAGGAAGCTAAGGAAATGCTTGATGTTTATATTAAGGCTGCCCTAAAAAGAAATGAGTCACTTGACCATGTGCTTTTATATGGACCTCCAGGACTTGGTAAAACAACACTTGCTCAAATTATCGCAAATGAGCTTGGAGTAAACATTAAGGTTATTTCAGGACCTTCAGTTGAAAGAAGCGGTGATTTAGCTGCTGTACTTACAACATTAAATGAGGGTGATGTATTATTCATCGATGAAATACATAGATTACCTAGATATGTTGAAGAGGTATTATATAGTGCTATGGAGGACTATGTCCTTGATATTATGGTAGGAAAGGACAATCAAACTAGAAGCATTAGAGTTAATTTACCTCCATTTACCCTAGTTGGCGCTACAACACGCTTTGGTGATTTATCATCTCCGTTAAGAGATAGATTTGGTGTAGTATTAAGATTAAATTATTATACTAACGATGAATTAGCAGAAATTGTTAAAAGAACTGCCAAGGTCTATGATGCTAAAATCGAGGATGCTGCAGTATTAAATCTAGCAAGAAGAAGCCGTGGTACTCCACGTATTGCCAACAGATTATTTAGAAGAGTTAGAGATTTCGCTGATGTTATAAATGATGGTGTTATCTCAAATGATATTTGTAGTAAGGCACTTACTAAGCTTGGTATAGATGATGATGGCTTAGATTATACAGATTATAGGTATTTAAGAGCTATAGTAGAAACATTTAATGGTGGACCTGTGGGAGTAGAAAGCCTTGCCGCTACTATCTCTGAGGAGGTATCTACAATTGAGGATGTATATGAGCCATACCTACTACAGGAGGGCTATATTAAGCGTAGTAATAGAGGTAGAATTGCTACAGAAAAGGCCTACGATAAATTAAATGTGAAATATTTAAAGGGGTTGTTCTCATGATAAAAACTAGTGATTTTGATTATTATCTACCAGAGGAGCTAATCGCTCAAACACCTCTTACTAATAGAACAAATTCAAGATTACTTGTGTTAGATAGAAAAACTAAAACATATGAGGATAAGGTATTTGGTGATTTTATCGATTATTTAGATAGTAATGATGTATTAGTATTAAATGATACAAAGGTTATTCCTGCAAGGCTATATGGCCATAAGGAGGATACTAATGCATTAATTGAGGTTTTATTATTAAAGGATTTAGGAGATAATGTTTGGGAGTGCCTTGCCAAACCACAAAAGAGGGTTAAGCTTGGAACTATTATTTCCTTCGGTGATGGAAGATTAAAGGCAGAATGTATTAAGCTAATGGATATGGGTATTTGTCATTTTAAATTAATATACGATGGTATATTGGTTGAAATACTTGATGTATTAGGTGAAATGCCACTACCACCATATATCCATGAAAAGCTAAAGGATAAGGATAGATATCAAACAGTATATGCTAAAAATCCAGGATCCGCTGCCGCACCTACTGCAGGCTTACATTTCACTACTGAGCTTTTAGATAGAATAAAGGCTAAGGGTGTAGAAATTATATATGTTACATTACATGTTGGATTAGGAACATTTAGACCAGTAAATGAGGATGATTTAACTAACCATATAATGCATACAGAATATTATGAAATTAGTGAGGATGCCGCAAATAGACTTAATAAGGCAAAGGAAAGCGGTAAAAGAATTATTTCTATAGGTACAACCTCAACAAGAACACTTGAATCTAATTATGAGGAGGGTAAGGGATTTACTGCTAAATGTGATAATACAAGTATCTTCATTTATCCAGGATATAAATTTAAAGCAATCGATGCTTTAATTACTAATTTCCATTTACCTAAATCTACATTAATTATGCTTGTTTCTGCACTTGCAGGTAGAGAATTTATATTAGATGCATATAAGCATGCCGTAGAAGAAAAATATCGTTTCTTCTCATTCGGTGATGCGATGTTTATAAAATAGAAAAGGAGAGAGTTAATATGCAATTTAAGGATTACAAAGATTATTTAAATGAAAAGAACCCAAAGGTTTTAATTGATATGGGTGATTATGGCAAGATGGAGGTTGAGCTATTTCCTGAAACTGCCAAGATTACAGTTGAGAATTTTCTAAGCCTTGTTGATAAGGAATTCTATGATGGAATAATTTTCCATAGAGTTATCGAAGGCTTTATGATTCAGGGTGGTGACCCTAAGGGTATCGGAATCGGTGGTTCTGATAAGACTATTAAGGGAGAATTCCTATCTAATGGTGTAGAGAATTATTTAAAGCACTCAAGAGGAGTAATCTCTATGGCAAGAACTAATATGCCAAATAGTGCATCAAGCCAATTCTTTATTATGCATAAGGATTCTCCACATCTAGATGGTGATTATGCAGCATTTGGTGTTGTTACAAAGGGTATCGAGGTAGTTGATAAAATCGTTAAGGTTGAAACTGACCACAGAAATAAGCCACTTAACCCAGTTAGAATCGTTTCAATAAGGAGAATATAATGAAGCCAGCAGTTTGGTATGAGCTTAAGCATACATGTAAACAAACAGGTGCGAGATATGGAATCTTACATACTCCACATGGCGACTTTGAAACTCCAATATTTATGCCTGTAGGAACTAAGGCTACAGTAAAAACTCTAATTCCAAGCGAAATAAAGGAAGTATCTGATGGACTTATATTAGGCAATACCTATCATCTATGGCTTCAGCCAGGAGATGAGCTTGTTAGAGATTTCGGTGGAATAAGAGGATTTATGAACTGGGATGGTGCTCTACTTACTGATAGTGGAGGATTCCAGGTTTTCTCTTTATCTAAGATTAGAAAGATAACAGAGGAGGGAGTAGAATTCCGTCATCATAAATCTGGTGAAAAACTATTCCTATCACCCGAAAAATCAATAGAGATTCAAAACAATTTAGGTGCCGATATCATCATGTCATTCGATGAATGCCCTCCATTTGATTCAGATAGAGATTATATGCTTAAGAGTGTTGATAGAACAATTAGATGGGCAAAAAGAGGATTCGATGCTCATAAAAATCCTGAAACTCAGGCTCTATTTGGAATCGTTCAGGGTGGTGGAGATAAGGAAATCAGAAAGCACTGCCTTGATGAGTTAGAAAAAATCGGCTTCCCAGGCTATTCAATCGGTGGCTTATCCGTTGGAGAGTCAAAAAGGGAAATGTATGAAATGCTTGAATATTTAAAAACAATTATGCCAGCTGATAAGCCTAGATATTTAATGGGAGTAGGCTCACCTGATGATTTAATTGTTGGTTCAATGAATGGAATAGATATGTTTGACTGTGTATTACCATCAAGAAATGCACGTCACGGAACAGCATTCACATCTTATGGTAAGATTCAGGTAAAGAATCAAGCTTTAAGAGAGGATAAAAGCCCACTTGATCCTAAATGTGATTGTTTCGTATGTAAGACATACACTAAGGGTTATTTAAATCACCTAGTTAAGAGTGAGGAAATCCTAGGTATGAGATTATTAACATACCATAATTTATATTTTATAAAGAATTTAATGAAGAATATTAGACAGGCTATTTGTGAGGATAGACTACTAGATTTTAAGGAAGAATTCTTCAAAGAATTTGGCTATAAAAAATAATAAAAATTTTCCTTTTAATTTGAATTTGTTTGTGCTAAAATTTATGCTGAGTAAGTTTTTTTAGTTTTGGGGTGGGGATATTAATGGATATCGAAGCAATGCTTAAGCTTTTAGGCGTTAGAACTCAAAGTAAAGAATCAATTGATTTATGCTTCACTATGGATATGGAAGCCTTCAATATGATGGCTAATAGTGAAAACAGCTATGCTGATGAAAAATTTATATACGAATGTGTATATAAATTATTATTAGATGAGCTTGGCTACGAGCCTCTTAGGGAGGATCAAAAAATTAGATGCCTATCCGTGGTAAACGAAATTGATACTACCGAGGAAGACAAGGAATATCGAGATTTATACTTCACAGGGCTTGAAAGAACTTTACTAAGATATGGTAGATTTGATTTAGTTAAATTTCAAAGAATACCAATGTCTGACCATGATGGTATTGCTAAGGACGCTTATCTTTATGAGCTTCATGGAGATTACGCTACTGCGATTAGATATTATAACCTAATTGGTGAAGACAATAGATATGATATATGTTTATATAAATCGACTAGATAATTTTAAGGAGAGAGATTATGCAGGACAGTTATTATAATCATATGATTTCATCTTTATTGCCAAACTTAAAGCAGATGCTTACATTTAATGAACCAGGCACAATGGATGAATACAAGGTCATGAACGTTAAGGATTGGGACAAGCTTCAAATAATGATGGATTCACTAAAGGATTACACATTACCTAGTGGAAGAAAGAACCAATTAATGACTTATTACAGTGATGTAGTATATCCTTTACTTGCTAGTGGAAGACAAATCAAGCAGGGCTTCAAAAAATTATATGCAATCCGTGTTGATGATTTTGACTTCAGACAAATAATAGCTAAGTGTGAAGGCTACATAATGTAATAATTGAAAGAAAATATCGTTTGAACGATATTTTTTTTTGTATTATAATAATCTAAAGGTTGGTGAAAATTTTGGAAATAATTAAAACAGATAAGGCTCCTAAGGCGATAGGACCATATTCACAGGGAATAATTGCAGGTGATTTCATTTATACATCTGGACAATTAGGTATTGATCCAAAAACTGGTGAGCTAGCTAATGATATAGCATCACAGGCACATCAGGCATTCAAGAATATCGGTGAAATCCTAAAGGCTGCAGGTAGTAGCTATAGCAAGGTAGTAAAAACTACAGTATTTGTTAAAAATATTGGTGATTTTGGACTAATTAATGAAATCTACTCACAGTATTTCATTTCAAATCCTGCAAGAAGCCTAGTAGAGGTATCTAATTTACCTAAAAATGCATTGATTGAAATAGAGATAGTTTCGACACTTTAATCTATCAATTTGGAAATTATAGTAATATCATTTTGATAAATCACACAATTTCACATAATTCACATAAATTTTACACATTTTCTATTGATAAAATAAAGGTGTCTTAGAAATGTATTTGTCAAAAACTCCCTAATTGACGGATAATATTTCGAAAGAACTTATAACTCTCCCAATTGGAAAGGACCATTTAAAAGTCCTTTTCTTTTTTTTCATAATGAAAAAATATAAATTATATATTATAATTTAAATGGTGATTATTTATGCTAAGAAAAGATATCGATGAATTTATAAAAACTATTCCATCAGATGTTAATATCGTTGCTGCAACAAAATACGTTGGAGCATCTGAAATGATGGATCTATATAACCACAACATTAAGAACTTTGGAGAAAATAGAGTGGATAGCTTCCTAACTAAGTATGAGGAATTAAAGGATGCTAAGGATATAAGCTGGCATTTTATTGGACACCTACAAAGAAATAAATGTAAGGATATCATTAATAAGATAGATTATCTACATTCCTTAGATTCACTTGATTTAGCCAAAATGATAGAAAAATATAGAGATAATGAATTAAATACATTCATTGAGGTATCTATTAATTTAGAGGAAAATAAGAATGGTGTAGATTATCATAATATTTATGATTTTGTTAGTGAATTATTAAATTATAAAAAGATTAAGCTTGTAGGCTTAATGATGATGGCTATCAAAAATGATAATGACGATGATTTAGATGAGCAGTTTAATAAATTAAGAATACTAAGAGATGATTTAGAAAAGAAATTTAATATTTCTATTCCGTATTTATCTATGGGTATGAGTGATGATTATAAAATAGCTATTAAAAATGGTGCTACACATATTAGGCTTGGAAGAATTCTATGGACGAATTAATTGATTTTAAAAAGAAAATATTATCTGATATAAAAAGAGTCGAAGAGGGAAGAGTAGTATTATATGATTTCTTAGATTATAACGAGGGTAGTATTTTAGAGGATTTATGTAATAGGAATAAAATACCATTTTATAAATATGGTGGAATAATTGATTCTGATAGAAATAGATATCTATTATCATTATATGATGTAGATAATAATGATTTTAAAATCAATGTATATAGAATTGATTATAACAAGAGATATTATGAAATAGAGCATAGGCATGTACTAGGTACACTTATGGGCTTAGGTATTAAAAGAAAAACAATAGGTGATATTGTTATTAATGATAAAAAGGATATTTATTTTGCTTGTACAGAGGAAATATCTAAATTTATTATTAATGAGCTTGAGTTTATCAATAAAGCAAAGATAGAGCTAGAAAAGATAGATTATGAAATTAGAAATGTAATTAATTATGAGGAAAAGGAAATACTTACATCCTCATATAGATTAGATGGAATAATATCAGGTGTGTATAATTTATCTAGATCTAAATCCTTAGAAATGATTACATCAGGATTAGTATTTGTTAATCATGTACTAAATATGAATGTTAGCTATAATGTAAGTGAAGATGATGAAATTAATGTAAGGCATTATGGTAAATTTAAGGTTGGAAATCTTCTAGGTAATACTAGAAGTGGTAGAAATAAAATAAAGGTATTAATTAGGAGGTAGCTATGAAAATTGGAATTATTGGAGCTATGAGGCTTGAGATGGAGCTAATACTTGAAAGAATGGAAAATGTTAGGGAGGAATTCCTAATTGGCTATAGCTTTTATATCGGAAATATAAATGATAATGAAATAGTAATCTGTGAATCAGGTGTTGGTAAGGTAAATGCAGGATGCGCTGCAGCTTTATTAATTTCAGAATTTGATGTTAATTTAGTAATTAATACTGGTATTGCAGGTGGACTTCCTGGAGTAAAGCATAGAGATGTTGTTATCGCATCAGGCTTAATTTGGCATGATTTTGATATTAGAATATTTGGCTATGATTATGGGCAGGTACCACATATGCCTAAGGTATTTTTAACTAATCCAGCTATTATCGCGATGACTAAGAGTATCCTAATTAAAAATAAAATTGATTATAAGGAAGGCGTAATCGCATCTGGAGATCAGTTCGTAACAAGCCTAGAAAAGCTAGATAATATTAAGGATTCAAAGCCTATTGCCTGTGAAATGGAAGGCTGTGCAATCGCTCAGGTAGCGACTAAGGCAGGAGTAGATTTTATCGTGTTAAGATATATTTCTGATGTAGTTGGTGAGGAAAACCAAAATGAGAATTATACAGAATTTGAAGCTGAGATGGCAAAGCAATCTGCTAAAATATGTATAAGCCTAATTGAAAACATTGAGGGATAGTATGAAGTATTACGCAGTAAAGGGAATTGATTATAAAAATATATTTGAATCATGGGATGAGGCAAAAAAGATAATATCTGTTATAGATAAGCCTAAGTATAAATCATTCTCAACTAAAGAAGAGGCAGAGGCATTTTTAAATGATGTTGAGCTATCTGATAATGTTGATGAGCCTAAATGCTATATAGATG
>JAEELU010000038.1 GCA_016282815.1 Acholeplasmatales bacterium | reverse complement strand
TATATTAAAAGGTCAATTTAATAGAGGTTCTCAATCTAATGTTAACTTAGATACAGTTACTAATATATGCTCATTTAACTGTATAAATACAGAAGGATTTGATTTAAGTGGTAATTATTCAGAAATAATGAGAATATCTATAGATTTAGATAAATATTCAACTATAGGCTTATATCCAATAAATATCATTGAAGGATCATATCTAACTAATAATGGTGTAGTAAAGATTGTGCCAGTAGTAATTAATGGCGGAGTAACAGTAGAGTAGGGGGTGACAAGTGATGAAAAAGATATTAGATTTTTTAAAGAAAAGTAATAAGTATTTAAAAAGATTCTTTGCGTTGGTAGTCTTAGCAATTGCTTCAATTTCGCTTGTCGCTATCTTCTCAGGTAGAGTTAACGCTGCTGGTCCTGATGATGGGGAGATACATGGTATGCCTGAGCCTCGATATGAAGATATATTTAATACTACTATTGAGGATGGTAAAATACTACTTAATGGTGATGGTGTAAAACAAGAAATACCAGCAGTTAATAACGCAGTTAAACTTGATAATGGTAAATCCGAAAGCAAAAAGGGTAAGCCAGATGCTGGTGCTTTAAGAGAAAGAAATAAAGCTATAGGAAAGATGATTAACTCAATAGGTAGTACCATTGCTGCATTTATAAAAGGCGGTGGCAATACAGATTATGGACCACATGTTGTAAATTTAATGAAGTCTACTACAAATCTTGCCCTTACTTTATTTAGTAAATTCCCTGGTATTGGTGAAATATCAGATGCTTTATTTGATAGCTTTGTGGCTATTGTTGAAGCATTTGACGGAAGTAAGCAATCAGATACTAAAAGGTTAATGAATTTTATTGAAGATCAAATTAATCTAGTTAGAGATGATATTGCAAGAACAAGACAAGATATAGCTGAACTTTCATCTAAAATGGATGAAGGATTTGAAAATATATTACTTGCATTAAAGGAATCTTTTGAAAACTTTGAGGCTAAGACTAGAGTTAATGATTTCTTCTCAACAAGTAATGGTGCGTTTAGCTATACTCAATTAAAGAGGTATTTATTCTCTAATTATACTGATGGATATGCTCTTGAATTATCATCACAGATTGTAAAAGTAAATCCAAATCAAAAGAGAATAACTGAGTTACAAAATGACTTATATAGTTCTTTGATGTCAACATCAACGGGTAGAACTTCTTATTTAGAAATGTTCTATGATAACATAATACAAACTGAATCACATCGTTCTATTTTCGAATATTATGCAGATTTCTTGAATTCTAATATGCAGTATTTATCTTCAAAATCGCCTGCAGTTGAAGCTGGTGAATTTATGAATGATGTTTACTCAACATTCTTAACTGCAGTTAATTATGTTAGAGCATTAACTGAGGTTCAAAGAGCCACTATGTTCTTGCAAATAGAAGATGTTCAAACAGTTGACTTAGATGAATTAAAATATGTTTATGGTTCAGGACAACATGATTATGTTACATTTAATGATTTAGATAAAGTAGAAAAAAGACTTCAAGAAATGGTCGATAATGTAGATTATCAGATTTCTAAAGATATCGCATATGTATTGAAGCTTGATAAGACATATTTATATAAGGCAAATGATAATACTTTAAGGTTATCATACAAAACAAAAGAGGAAACATTTGGAAATGTAGAAAAAGGATACACTTTACATTTCTCTGAAATAAATCAATCTTTTGCAGAACTATTTGGATATAACATTAATAATTTTAAATATTATTTAGTTGATTCAAAGGGCAATAAGCTAAATGAAGGACAAGAAGATAAAACTACTTATGTAGTAGATACTGATAATTCATTTGTTCTAAATGTAAAATATGATGTTTTGGATAAATCTGGTAATCCGGTTATGACAATAGATTCAAATGGTAATAGTGTACCATTAGTCTATAATATATACTCTATTCCATTTAGAGTAGGAGTGACTACAGCATTTAGTGGAGGTAGTGGTAAGTCATATGATCCATATATTATCTCTAATGTTAATCAATTTTTATCAATAAGATCTTTAGATCGTCATACTTGCTATTCACTAATTACTAACCTTGATTTAGATGGAAAAACTGTTGAACAAATGTTTAATGATATTAGTCCTTATGCAGGAACATTTAATGGTAATGGATTTACAATTAGCAATTTTAAAATTGGTAATAGTGGTAATCAATCATCGATTTTTGGATACATTTCATCTACTGGCACAATAACTAATTTAACCGTTAAGAATGCAGAAGTAACAAAAAATAATGACAATGATAGTACAAAATTAGATGCGGCTATTATTGCTGGTGTCAATAATGGTACAATATCGAATATTATTGTTGATAGCTGTATTGTTAAATCGATTCGATTATCAGAAGAAAATAGTGATAATGTTAATAAATCAATTATTAATTATGTAGGTACAATTGCAGCTGAAAATTATGGTTCTATTACTTATTGTAAGGTATTAAATTCTGATTTGTATGGAAATTCATATAGAAAATATGGTGCTAATGATGATGGCTCAAATTCAAATGATGTCTATGGTGGTGGTGTCGTAGGTTATAATGGTAGTAATGCGACATTGTCTTATGTCTCAGTTGATAGTGAAACTAGAATAAAAGTTTATGCTGGTTCTGGATGTGATAAAGCATTTTCTTCACGTAGACCGTATATTAAGGCTTATGCAGGTGGCATTGCAGGATTTGTAGGCAATACGATAAATATAAATAACTTATATTCTGGTATTACTGAAATAACACAAATTCTTGTTAGTACTGAACATATAAATGATTCGTCTTGGGGAACTTCATCAGATAAGAATATTTCTGAAAAATCTAGTAATTATATAGCGAATGAATCAGCTGAAAATATAAAAAGATCATCTGATTTTGAATTCCCACAGGGTAAAACATATTCTATAAATGCTATATTAAGTGGTAAAATCGACTCAACTTATAAAATTGATAAAGCATTGATATTTAATCCTGGAACTTCATCATTCAATATTCTTGAAATGAAATTTAATGTTAAGGATGAATCTAGTGGTAATGTTCAAATATGTAATGCGGCTGTTTTATCTGTAAAAGGATTTGATTCTTCAAATGATAGCAAGACTGAAGCTGTAAGACGTGAAGCAGAGGTTTTAGTATACATTGAAGCCATAAAAAAGGTTGTTAGATATGTTATACCATATGTTATTCTTCCAGATTCACCTGTTAGAGTAGAGGTAATAGGTGCAAATATAACTACTTTTGATTATTCAACTAATGAATCAGATAAGATTGTCGATGCTAAAGCAAATACTACACTTGGTACTGATAAAATTAATTTAGTATTAACAAGTGGTAAGGTTATTCCGGTTGGAAGTAGTGCTTTAATATCAATTGATACAACAACACTTGGTGATCAGAAGGCAATAATTAAGGTGGATAATTTTACTGATGAATCATTCGAAGTTACAGTAAAGTGTGCTAATCACTCATGGATTAATAAGACTAGAGTAGTTGATGGATATGAAAAGATTATTGATGAAGTAACCCATGAAATCTATTTTAGATTATATGGTTATACTAGTAGAGAATGTTCTATTTGTCATACTATTGATATGATACCTTTTAATGTATTATGTCAAACTGAACTAATTAATGTTGTTGAGGCAACATGCTCAACACTTGGCTATACAGGTGATAAGATTCCTTATTACATTGATGCAATTACTCACGAAAAGGTATATATTGATTATATCGTTGAAAAGGGTACTACAATTGAGCAGCTTCCTCATACTTATATTAATGAAAATGATATGGGTGGCTCACATTATGATGATTATGGTCATACATGTAGTATTTGTGGACATGAAGAATCACATTTATATTCACTTGTTGAAAATGAGGGAATAGTAAATGGCTTAGTTTATAAGTGTGAGATTTGTGGACATACAATTGTTAAAGATAATATTTCAAGAGAAGATATATCAAAGATGCCAAGAGTAGTTGTAGATGATGCCTACTCACTTGCTGGTTCTCATCAGGTAGTTGTATATGTTGATTTGCATGCAAGTGTTGGTATTACATCAGCTAACTTCTCTATCATTTATGATCCAAGTCTTACACTTGTTTCATATAGGCTTGGTAACATTTTAAATGATGCTAATATTAGTAGATTTAAGGTATATTCTGATCATATAAATGTAGTTCTTGCTCAAGCAGCAACTGATATATCAACTGATGGAACAATTTTAAAGCTAGTGTTTGAAACACCAGCTAATGCTTCAGCTAATAGTAGATATAAAATAGATGTTGTAAATAAAGGTAATTCTGATAGATTTACTGATAAGAATGGTAATAAGCTTGAATTCTTATCTTATGAAGGCTATATCAATATCGTTGATCACCTACCTGGTGATGTAAATGGTGATGGATTATTAGATATGCTTGATGTATTAATTGTTTCAAAATATATCGTATTAGACGAAACAGAAAAGGCAAATTACATAAAGGAAATATTAGCATTAAATCCAAATTTATCAATAGGTTATGCAGATGTAAATCTTGATAACGTAATTGATACTGATGATGTTGTAAGAATGCTAAGATTTGATGTTGGTGGTTATGAATCACAGGTAATTAGTCAAAAGTTTATTGTTAATTTAAATTATAATGATGGATCAGGAACTATTGTTCCATATCTTGTTGATTATAATTATGGATTAGGAACATATGGAGAATTACCACAAGTCACAAAGACCGGATACCGTTTTGATGGATGGTATACTAATATTGATGGTACAGGTGAAAAAATTACTGCAGTTTCAACTGTTAGATATAATAGTGACCAATATGTTCAAACATTATATGCACATTGGACTCCAAATAAGATTATCTTTGATAACAATGGTGGTATTGGTCAAAAACCAAGTATTACAATTTATACAAATAGTGATAATATGAATTTTAGCATTAATGATAAATATGGTAATTCATATATTACTAAAGAAGCAACTGTAAAATTTGATGTTAATGTATATGATGATTCTCTTAACCTTGAAGAAATTTATAAGCTTAATAAGGAAAATACTTATAAGCAGGTATTTTTAGGTTGGTCAACATCTAAAAATGGAAATGTTATAACTAATATTAATTCTGTATATGATTTAACTAATTTTGCTAATTCTCAAATTGGTACAATTACACTATATGCTATATGGAAGGAAATAAAAATTGATAATTATTTACCTGATACTACAGAATTACCAGGCTACAATTTAACTGGTTGGATGCTAAAGAGAAATGGTAAGACAGAAGATATTGTATTTAAGGTAGATGCTACAAAATATACAATTAACGATAGTGTTACATTATATGCTAAATGGAATTTGATATCATATAATATTATTTATGCTGGTAATGGTGGCAAATTAAACAGTGGTAAGAATTTGTATTTCGAGGATGATGCTAGAAATTCAAAGTCAAATCTACAGCTAATTGGTATAGATTCAATTGGATTTACAAGAGATGGCTATACATTTAAAGGCTGGACTATAGACAAAGCATTTGCCAAAACATGGGCATATTTAGTTGAAAAGAATTACAATACTATTATTTCTGCATTCGATTACAAATATTATGATATTGAATATAAGACAGTAACAAATTCAGATTTTGTATTTGCTAATGAAGCTATGCTTCAAGCATCAGCTACTCCAAAGCCTACAACAACAAGAAATATAAATAATTTCATTACAGCTGGACTTGTTGAGGACTTAGAAGAGTTTATTGATGAGAATGGATTTGTAACATTATATGCACTTTGGGCTCCAAATAAGATATCTATCACATATGAAACAAGTGATAATGTAGCAGTATTAAAGGGAACTAATACTTTAGCTAAGGATAATCCTGTTACACTTCCTTATTATTATGGATATGATATAGTATTACCAAATGATATTTATGAGATAAAGTCAGATTCAGATTATAGAAGATTATATTCTATAACTATTCCTCAAATATCAAGTAAAACTTACACAGTTGATAGTAGTATGGTAATCTATTCAGCTGATTTACCAAAGGAAAACAGAAATGCAATTGCTTCTGTAGCGTTTGATAATGATTCTGAATTAAGAAAGATGTATATTCATTATTCATATAATGGATATGAATTGTTTACTGATCGTTATACTGGTGGTACTGGTTTATACTTTGCAAGTGATTTAAGTCAAATGGGTATTAGTAAGGATTATTATTCTATTTCTAGTTATCTATCTATTGTAGATAGTAATGGAATGGAAGGAATAGATTATAACAATAATGGAATTATTTCTGATGATGAGAAGTATATAACATATTATCATATTGGTGATGAGATTAATTCTGTGATACGTCAGTGGCCACACCTAGATTTATATATTGAGGTACAACTAGTTGGTGAAAAGAAGCTATATGATGGAAGCACTGCTCCACTTAGAAGAAATGGAACTATGACTCTTACTATAAATGGAAGTGGTGATTTTGGTGGCATTAGAGATAATAAAAATAAAGATATATTAATAATACCAGATAAGATAAGAATTAATGGTGGAATTGAGAATATAAATTCTGTTGATAGAACAGCATTATCTTCAGCATGTAATTATTATGATACTTCTAATAATAGGTATTTTAAGACTATATTATTTGGTAGTGGAATCGGATCTATCAATGATTTACTTGATGATTATTTAACTTATGTTGAAGAGTTAATTTTGCCTGATAAATTATATCTTGCTGTTATAGCTACAAACGCGCCTAAGCTAAAGAGAATTGTATTATCTAATTTTAGAGATGTAGATTTATTATTACTTCCTTATACTAATCACTCAAAATATATAGTAGATATCTATTTTAGAGGCGATTTAGAAGAACTTAATAAGATAACTGATAAGAATAGTAATTCAATAATATTTGATAATGAATACTATAGAATTAGATGTTATAGTGAAACAAAGCCACTAATATCAGGACTTCCAAGTGATATGTATTGGTATAATGATAATGGCGTTATTAGAACTTGGGCAGATTAAAAAAAGGAGACTAGAAAAGTGAAATTAAAAAGAAGTATTATTGGATTATTTGCATTAGCTGGAATTACAGCATTAGCTGGATGTAGTACAGGAGAAGGGGGCACATCAAAGGCCCCTGATCCTCAAAATCCAACTCAAACAAGTGTTGTGGAACCTGAGGAAACTTCTACAACAGAGGTTGTTCCAACATTTGAAGCTTACACTCTTGAGCAGCTACACGCTGCACGTAAGGCAAAAACCTTAGATTCTCTAGAAAGAAAGACTGTTAGTATCAATGGTAAGGTTACTTATGTTAAAAGAGTCGATGATTATTCAGAAACTATGTTTATTCAAAGTGGAAAATATGCACTAGAGGTTTCTTATCCAGAACCATATAGTGTTAATGTAGGTGATTCTGTAGAGGCTAAAGG
>JAEELU010000037.1 GCA_016282815.1 Acholeplasmatales bacterium | reverse complement strand
CATAAACTCTACTAATTCATCACCAGAATATTTACCTACCTCACTATAAAAGGCCATTAGCTTATCTACAGCCTCCTTCTTATAATCAGGGTTATGGAATCTATCCTCATTGATGATGTATTCTGCCTTAGTACCAAGCCCATCCCTTAGATAGCCAAGTGATGAATTAAATGGAACCTCATGATCATTAGTAGATTGAGCTATTAATATTTTACCATTGTAGTCCTTAAGTGAATTAAGCCCATCACAGCTTGCGAATTTGTCGTATTTCATTTCTTCAATAAGCATTAATAATAATGTAACGAAGATATTTCTCTTCTTTTTTGATTCTCTTAATATCTTCTTAAAACTTACAACAGGAGCAAGTGCTAGAATACCCTTAATATCATTATGAAATTTAACGATATTAAGTGCTGCATAGCCTCCCCATGAGTGCCCACAAACATAGATATCCTTATCCTTAAGCTCACTATTAGCTTTTATATAATCAATAACTATGTTTGTAGAATATAAGCTATTAGCGAAGCCTCCAAGATATCCATCTGATTCATTTGTTCCAAAATAATCAAATGCTAATACCATTAATCCATTATGCGCTAAATAGGCTATTTCCTGTAAATATGATTCCTTAGTAGATGCCATACCATGGCAGAATACTACTATTTTATTCTTATCATATTCACCATATGTATAAATATAGCCTCTAATAAATTCACCCTTATGATTGATTTCTACCCTTTGGCATTCTAACTCGAATTCCTCAGCAGTATATGAATCAATCTTTGGTGGCATATATCTTTTATTAAACATTTTATTATGAGCAGTTAGAACAGCTATAAATAATGTTATTACTAAAACTATTAATAGTCCTAATACTCCTAATGTTATCCATAGTACTAGCATAAGATCACCTCAAATACAAAATGGTAGCAATTAAGCTACCATATTTTTTTTATATATTGCTAATAAGCCCTCAAGTGTTAAATCAGGCTTTAGCTCTATCTTATTCTTACATAAAGGAACTATCACACCTGATAATCCTCCTGTAGCATATACATTAATATCATCCTTACCGATTTCAGCCTTGATTCTATCAACCATACCATCAACCTGGCTTGCGCTACCTAAAATAACACCTGATTGCATACAGGCCATAGTGTTAGTTGCGATAACCCTTTTTGGTTCAGTAAATTCGATATTAGGTAATAATGCTGCATTAGATATTAATGCCTTCATGCTTATAGATACGCCTGGAGCGATACTACAGCCATAGAATACATTACCCTTTACATAAATATATTTTGTTGCTGTACCCAAATCAACAATAATAGCCTCATCAGAATAAATCATAGCACCGCTACAATCACAAATGATATCAGCTCCTACTGTTTTAGGATCATCAACCTTCAATTGAACACCAGTTTTTACACCAGGTCCAACGATAATGCTATCAATGTCATAATATGACTTAAATAGCTTTTTTAATGCGCTTGTTACAACAGGAACAACACTAGAAATAATAACACTCTCAAACTTACAAGTATCAAGCATTGATTTTAATAATATATAATACTCATCACTTGTTTTATCTGTAAGAGTCTTAATTCTATAGCTTTTATTAATTTTTTCTAAATTAGAAAATGCAAATACAATATTTGAATTTCCTACATCAACTAATAAAACCATGTTATTCTCCTTATATATTAAGCATTTACACTAGCTTGTTCTAAATCTAATTCTTCTTCGTCGTCAAAGATGAAATTCTTAAATTCCTTTTGGAATCCTAAATCATATTGTCTTGTTAATACACTTACAAGAGTAACTAATGCAGGTGATAAAACAACACTTACTGAGAATTCAATTACAAAGTTAATAGTTAATACTGCAGATACGATTCCTGCGAATGTACCGCCAAATGGCTCACTGAACCATAATACAGCACCAACGATGAATAAACCTGTGTTAATTACAGGAATTACAAGTGCAGCAGAAATGATACCAGCTGCGAATAAAATCTTCTTCTTTCTTACATCATTTTGTTTCTTTGCAAAATAAGCAAATAGCTTAAATACATAACCAGCTGCTAAACCAGCAACACCAGTCTTTACTAAGCATAATAAAATAGTAAGTGGTAAATTAATTGGCATAAATACAGCTATTGTTGAAGGAGCTGCAAGTACGATTGCTCCCATTACTGCACCTAAGAATAATCCTGCTAGAGGTCCATATAAAACGGCTCCCACTGCGATTGGTATTAGTGCCAATGTAATACTAACGCTACCAAATGAAACATAGTTAGATAAGAATTGTAATCCAACTACTAAAGCTGTAAGTGTAGCAAGTCCTACAAGCTTTTTGATGTTTTGACTGTTTGTCATATAAAATTTTCCTCTCTTTCTTTTTAGGCCATATAGGTCCCATAAGCGAGATAATTATAATACTAAGATATTATTTATACAACTAAAAATTGAAAAAAAGTGCTTTAGATAGCACTTATTTCAATATTATTATCTGTTATTTCAATTATTTCATCATCTAGGGTAAATAATAATTCATTATTATAATCTATTTTCTTTAAGGAATTCTTATTGTACTTCTTATCCTTATGATTACAAATAAATATAAATTCATTATCATAATCTACATTCATTTCAGGCCTATATCCATTAGCTATTAGCTCTAAATAGGCTACCTGAGAAAAGCATAAATGTAATTTATTATCCTTAATGAATATTCTCTCTATATTAATATCCTCTAGCTTATAGTTATTATAGAAAAAATCTAATGTCATAATTCTACTCCTAGTCTATTAGCATTTTAAAATCAATTTGATCCTTAGCATTTAAATCAATGAATAAATCCTTGATAGAATCATTTGTTTTATTTATTTCTCTAACAAATAAATAGGCTACTGTTGAGGCACCATCCATTGTTAGATGAGAGTGATCATCCTTACCCTCAGGATATAATGGATATTTATTAGGTCCAAAGATTAAATGGAATTTCTTAGATGCTTCCTCACCAAGCTCTGTATATAATTCCATTGTTACCTTATTTAAGTCTATGCATGTATAATTATTCTTCTTTGCATATTCAAGCATTGCCTTAGGATAATCACCATGAGAATTAATACATTTTCCATTTTCAAACATATGCCTTGTTATACTTGTAGCAAATACAATATGGGCACCTTTCTTTGTTACCTCTTTTGCAAAGTAATCTAGATTTTTCTGGTATTCTCCAAATGGGGCTGTATATCTTGATGGATCATATTCCTTTTCATCGTTATGTCCAAATGAGCAGATAACATAATCACCCTTTTTTAAATCCTTTAATATTTTATCGAATCTACCCTCATCAATAAATGATTTAGTAGATCTACCATTTTCAGCATGATTAAATATTAATATTCCTTCCTTAACAAACAGCTCTAGGCCTTGACCCCAGCCAAATTGAGGATATGAATAATAATTATTAAATTTCATTGTGGAATCACCCATCATAAATATATTCATTATTAACACCACCATTTTTGATTATATCACATTTATTATCAGAAAAAAATAAAAGGGAGCATTGCTCCCATTTCATTTTACTTGTATTTCTTTCTAGCCTCTTGACGTTTTTGCTTACGAACATCGCTAGGTTTTAGATAGTATTGACGTTTCTTCGCCTCTTGAAGGTTACCAGATCTAGATACGTCACGCTTAAATCTACGTAGAGCATCTTCGATACTTTCTTTTTCACGCACAACAATTTTTGGCATCTTTCTAAGCCTCCTTCCAAGGACGAATTCCTGTTGTATTATAGCAAAACGAAAAATAATTGTAAAGAACTTTTTTATTAATTTTCGTAAATTTCTAATAATTGGCCATATATCAAGCTATTTTCGACTTTTATAACCTTAATTTTGGCTTCTTTCTTGATTAATTTTGCATCATAAGGAAGTAAAACCTGAAGGAAATTTGAGGTATGTCCAACCATATAATTTCCATTCTTTTGCTCGATAATCATATCTAATTCTTGGCCTATATAATTATTAGCATAGCTATCCTCTAATTCCTTAGATAGGGCGATTAATCTCGCTGCTCTATCCTTTTTTATTTTCTCATCTACCTGAGGGAAGCCTGCAGCCTTAGTTCCTCTTCTTACAGAATATGGGAATACATGAAGCTTAGTAAGCTTTAAATCCTTAGCTAGATTATAGGTTTCCATAAATTCCTTTTCTGTCTCATATGGAAAGCCTACTATTATATCTGTTGATATTGCAATATCAGGTCTAGCCTCTCTTATTTTATTAATCTTATCAACATAGAATTTAACATCATATTTTCTTTCCATTTTTGAAAGAACTAAATCACTACCAGATTGTAAAGGTAAATGTAGGTGATTAGCTAATATATCATGTTGTTTCATTAGGCTAATGAAATCATCATCTATTTCATTTATTTCTATCGATGATAATCTTAATCTTTTTAGCTTTGGAACCTCAGTTATTATTCTTTTAACAAGACCAGATAAATTTGTACCATTATCATTGTATCTACCAGTATGAATACCAGCTAAAACGACCTCCTTATAGCCCTTATTAGTGATATTAATTAATTCATTTATTACATCATCCTGCTTCTTACATCTAACTGGGCCTCTTGCGTAGGGAATAATACAATATGTACAGAAGTTTTCACAGCCATCCTCAATTTTAACAAACGCTCTGGTATGATCATAGGTTGTTACACCAAGTGGCTCATATTCATGCATCTCTAGTATATCGATGATATCTATTTTCTTTTCCTTCTTTGGAGACTTTGCTATCTCCTCAATCATATCAACAAGCTTACCCTTATTACCATTACCAAGGATAATATCTATACCATCTATTTCCTTAACCTCTGGATTTGTTTGAGCATAGCAGCCTATTGCACAAATTATAGCATTAGGATTTTCTTTGATGCATTTTCTTATCATCTTTCTACTTTTAGCATCAGCCATATTAGTTACTGAGCATGTATTGATTATATAGCAATCAGATTCCTCTAGCTCATTTGTAACAACATGTCCTCTTTTAGTTAACTCTTCCTTAATGGCATTTGATTCATAAATATTAACTTTGCATCCTAATGTTATAAAAGATACCTTCATTATTTAAGCTCCATTTCATAGCTAATAGCTGATAAAGCATACATACTAGCTGTTTCAGTTCTTAATATTCTTGGACCTAATCCACATGGAATGAATCCCTTATCAATTAAATAAGAAACCTCATCAGGGTCTATTCCACCCTCTGGTCCAATTAATATAGCAACTCTATCACCCTTTTTAAGTGTAGATATTATGCTTTTAAAATTAGATTGTTCATTTTCCTTTGCAGATTCCTCATAGCATAAGATTTTCTTATCGTATGATGAGAAATCAATTTTCTTAAGAGGTAATATATCTGTAACCCTAGACATATTATATCTTAGAGATTGCTCTGATGCTTCCTTACAAATCTTATTGAAGCGTTCAAGCCTAGAATCCTTTTTCTTTTCGTCTATTTTAACGATAGATCTTTTCATCATTACTCCATAGAATTCATTACAGCCTAATTCTGTAGAGTGCTTAATTATATCCTCGAATTTGTCTCCCTTTGGATATCCCTGAAAAATCGTAACAAAAACCGGCAATTCATTGATGCCGGCTTCCTCATGGATTATTTCAAAAGATACCTT
This sequence comes from Acholeplasmatales bacterium, assembly GCA_016282815.1. GTDB lineage: Bacteria > Bacillota_I > Bacilli_A > Acholeplasmatales > Anaeroplasmataceae > Anaeroplasma. The sequence goes on along the minus strand of JAEELU010000037.1, from coordinate 1,119 downwards.
ATTATTCTCAAGGGAAGCTATTTCAGCTAGATATGTCTTGTCGTTATCACTTACTAATATTTGATCTCCTATTCTATTACGCATTACCTTAATAATATGAAAAGCGTCAGAATTATCGATTATTCTTTTTTCAAGTGATTCCTTGGGAATAAAATACTTTTGCATAAATTATTGATCCTTATACTTCTTGTACTTAATAGAGATTAATACTAATAATGGTAGCATTATTGTATCAATAGCGAAATATGTTACTGTATAGTAGAATGCACTAGCAATAGCTGATAGGAAGCCATTTGCTGAAGTAGTGATAATGTTATATGTGAAAATAAATAATGTGATTGCAAGCATTACAAAGAATACAATAAATGAAGCATTGTATAATACCTTTACCTTAGAAGATAGGTTATTCTTTGCAGCTTGGCATACTGCTTGGTAAGTTTCTTCATCCATTAATTCAGTATAAATACAATCGTAAGCATATGGCTTCATTGTTTTATCCTCATCAACATCACCCTTATTATTCTCAACAAGTGGACAAATGAAAACTAATTCCATTGTGTTCTTGTTTTGATATAGGCTATATCTACCCTTATATTTCTTACCATAGTTGATAAATGTATAATCATTAAAATCTATTACTGACTCTTGTACTTGGTTAAAGCAGCCCATATTTACTAATGATTCTGCCTTTTCACGAAGCTTTCTGTCAGCTTCAGCAAGTAATAGTTTTTCGTATTCCTTTAATTCTTTTTCTTTTTCCTTATTATCAGTAGTAACCTCTACTGGCTCTAATTCATCAAATTGATTTTGTTCCATGTCTAAAATCCTCCAAAAAATACAAAAATATTATATCAATAATTATTGATATTTTCAATTATATATTGAAAAGAAAGCAGGACAATTAAGTCCTGCTATATGTATTCTACTTAAATAGGCTCTTGAATTTTTCCCAAGGAGATTTCTTCTCCTTTTTCTCAAGACTGCCTAGCTCTTCAATTAGCTTCTTTTCCTCACTTGATAATCCTGTAGGAACTACAACATTACAAATGACATATTGGTCACCTCTACTAGATGAGCCATTTGGATTTTTAGTACCTCTACCACGTAAGCGTAGCTTTG
>JAEELU010000036.1 GCA_016282815.1 Acholeplasmatales bacterium | reverse complement strand
GCACTTGGTGGAATTAAGGGCTTAAATCTAACTGGGTCTACAAAGTGTGGTCACCTAAAGCAGGTATGTGGGTACCTAAATGCTCAGCCTAATACAGGTATTATTATGGCAACGGGTACACCGATTACAAATTCAGTAAGTGACCTATTTGTATTACAGTCATATCTACAAAATGGTGAATTAAGACTATTAGATATAGATTCCTTTGATAAGTGGCTTTCAATGTTTGCTAATATCAATAAGGAAATAGAAATTGATGTTACTACTACAACATATAAAACTACTAATCGTATTTCTAAATTCCATAATCTACCAGAGCTAACTGAAATATTAGCTAATATCGCTGATTTCTATAATAATATAGATTCACCTGATTTACCTAAATTTAATGGCTACACTGATGTAGTTATTAAGAAAACAGGTGAGCTTACTAACTATATATTAGGATTAGCTGATAGAGCTGATAACGTTAGAAAGCATAAGAAAAAGACTGATGGTGAAAAGGATAATATGCTTAAGATCACATCCGATGGTAGAAAGGCAGCGCTTGATTTAAGACTAATCGATAATGATGCTTATCACCTTGATTACACTGGAAAATTATCAGCCTGTGCTAATAACGTATGTGATATTTACCTTAAAACTAAGGATTTTAGGGGTACACAGCTTATATTCTGCGATACATCAGTTCCTGGTGATGACTTTAATGTATATGATGAATTAAAGTCTCTATTAGTTAAGCGTGGTATCAATCCATCAGAGATTGCATTCGTTCACGATGCTAAATCACCAAAAGCACGTGATAGTATGTTTAAGAAGGTATCTAATGGCGACATTAGAATTCTACTTGGATCTACATACAAGCTTGGAGTTGGTGTTAATATTCAGGAAAAGCTATACGCAATTCACCACCTTGATGTACCTTGGAGACCATCTGATATGGTTCAGCGTGAGGGTAGAATTCTAAGACAGGGTAATACAAATGAGGAAATCTTTATCTATAGATATATAGTTGAAGGTTCATTTGATGCTTATAGCTGGCAAATCCTTGAGACTAAGCAGAAATTCATCAATGAGTTATTATCTAACTCTGTTAATGAAAGACAGAAGGAGGATATTGAGGACCTTGTCTTAAATTATAGTGAGGTTAAGGCTCTAGCATTAGGTAATTCAAGACTTAAGGATCACGTTGAATTAACTAATGAGCTTTCTAGATTAAGATTATTAGCTAGAAAGGAAAAGGAAAAGAGAGCTAGTATCCAAAGAGAGCTTCTTGAGATTCCTGCTAAGATTATGAATGCTAAGAATAACATTGAAAAGCTAGAGGCTGATATAAATCATTATGAGATAAATAAGCAGGTTTATAGCGTTGAGTTTAGAAATGAGCTTAGATCATTAATATGGAGTACATTAATGAATAATCTTAGAGGCACTGAAGAGGTTTCAATCGATACCTACCATGGATTTGAAATTGTAGCCCCTAAGAATTTAGTGGAAAACAATCTATATCTATATATTGTAGGTAAGGGTAGACATATCATTACAATAGGCTCGAGCGAGTTTGGTTCTTTAAATAGAATTGATAATTACCTTGAGAGTGGTATGGCTGATAAGCTTAAGGAAAATAAGAAGGCCTTAAAGGAATTTGAGGCTATAGAAGCAGCAATTAAAGAAGAGCTTAATAAAACTATAAGCTACGATGAGGAAATTGAAGTCGTAGCCCAAAAGGTAAAAGAGCTAGAAAAGGAGTTGAAGATAATTGGATAATATGAGAATGGGTGGTATACCCGTATTAAGTGTTGATAGCAGTCTAACTGCATTAACTGAAATGTATTCAAATGTTATAAATAAAGGCATAGAGCTAAAGTCTATGCCTTCAGTAATGCTATGGGGTGCTCCAGGTATTGGTAAATCTCAATCAGTAAGAGAGTTAGGCAATAACCTTACTAAGGAAACTGGTAAGAAGGTTGCTATTACTGATGTAAGATTAATCCTATTCAACCCAATAGATTTAAGAGGTATCCCTACTGCAAATGAGGATAAGACACTTGCAGTTTGGCTAAGACCTCAAATATTTGATATGGATCCTAGTAAGGATGTTATTAATATATTATTCTTAGATGAGATTTCCGCAGCAAGCCCATCAGTTCAGGCTGCAGCATATCAAATTACTCTAGATAGAAAGGTTGGAGAGCATATGCTTCCTGATAACTGTATTGTTATCGCAGCTGGTAATAGAGTAACTGATAAATCAGTTGCTTATCAAATGCCAAAGGCCTTAGCTAATAGATTATTACATATGGAAATTACTGCAGACTACGATTCATGGAATAGATGGGCAGTTTCATCTGGTATTAATCCTATGGTATTAGGATTTATGAAGCAATTCCCAGACAAATTAAATTGCTTTAATCCATCTGATCAATCACTTGCTTTCGCAACTCCTCGTAGCTGGGAGCTAGTTTCTAATATATTAAATAACGTAAGCGATGATATGAAGGTTGTATATAACCTTGTATCAGGCTTAATTGGAACAGGGCTTGCAACTGAATTTAAGGGTTGGATTAGAGTATTTGGTAGTTTACCTGATATTGAGGCAATATTCAATGGGACTGAAACTAAGGTTCCTACGAAGCCTGATGTTATTTATGCATTAACATCAGCTATGGTATATTACGCTTCAAAGCATCAAAATGATACTGATAGAATAGCTAATAGTATTAGATATGCTGATAAGCTATCACCAGATTATACATTAGTCCTATTAAAGGATTATATGTATATTGGGGATGACTTTAAGCTTAAGCTTTTAAGAATACCAGAATACCAGAAATGGTTAAGCACGAAGGGAAAGATGCTAGATGCAGCTAACAGATACTAAGAAAAAGGAGCTTACACAGAAGTTATTATTCTCAAGGCTCCGTATTCTAAATGATCACGCATTCTATGGAATGCTACTGATGAATATGAAATTTAGCTTAGATCCTGATTGTCCTACAGCTTATACAAATGCGTATAAGATAGCATTTAGTCCAACCTTCCTAGATGAGCTATCACCAAGAGAGGTAGATTTTGTGCTTATGCACGAAATCCTACATGTAGTATTAAAGCACTGCTTTAGAGGCTTAAAATACGACCAGTTCATATTCAATATTGCCTGCGATATAGTAGTTAATTCTAATATATTAAAGTCTGTGGATATGGATTTATCATTCATTACTCTTAAAAATTATGGAGAGGCGATGCATATCGCACCCGACGGAGCTGAAGGTTATAACTACACCGCAGAGGAAGTATATGAAATGCTTATTAAGAAGGCTAAGAAGATGGCTGGAGCAGGTTTGGGATCTAAAGGTACTGGCCAGGACTCAATTGGTACTGGTAATGGTGCTAAGGGTATTGGTGGAAAAGGTAATGGCGACAATGGTGCTATTGGCCAAGGTACATCATTTGATGACCACTCTCACTGGCAGGAAGATGAAGCCTTAAAGGATGAGTGGGAGGAGAGATTAGTAGGAGCAATCGAAGCCTCAAGCCATGGTAAGGGTGAGATTCCACTTGGAGCTAAGAGATTGTTCGGTGAGCTTACTAAGTCACAGCTTGACTGGAGAGTAATATTAAAGGATTTCGTCTCATATGAGAAAAACGATTATTCATTTACTCCACCAGATAGAAGGTATGATTCACCATTCTTTCTACCTGATTTTAATGAAGAGGTAGAGGTACCTGATGCGAACCTATTATTCGTAGTAGATACATCTGGTTCAATTTCAGATTTAGATTTAAATAAAGCATTCTCTGAAATAAGAGGTGCTATAGCAGACATGGAAAAGCTTCATGGCTTTGTAGTATGTATGGATGCTACAACATATGAGCCAATGCCATTTGAGTCAGTAGATGATATTCTATCAATGAAGGTACAGGGTGGTGGAGGTACTAGCTTTAAGTCAGTATTCCAAAACCTTGATAATATAATTGAGAAGATGAAGGCTACTCCTGATATGATAGTCTTTATAACAGATGGCTATGACGTATTTCCAGATGAATCCTTAAGAAGGAATATTCCAGTATTATGGATTATTAATAACGATGAGGTTACTCCACCATGGGGTGCAGTAGCGAGAATCAAATAGAAAAAACGAGGTAATGCTTAGGTTTTAGCATTACCTTTTTCTATGTCCAAATTTTTGGACATGGTATTTTGTATAATCATGTACACAAGAAAAAAATGGAGGCAGCTTATGAGCAATTATGTAATTGAAAACTTAATATCTGATGTAAAGCTTGCTGATGAAGCAAAGCGCACACTTGATTCAAATCATTCCCTATCACCTGCTGAAGTAGCTAAGCTTGAGGCTTTAGTTAAAAAGGGTGCACACGCAATAGATATGATCATTAGTAATAATGTTAAGCTAGTATCATACGTTGCTTCTGATTATAAGAATAAGGGTGTTCCTTTCGAGGACCTTATGCAAGAGGGTAAGATGGGACTTCTTACTGCAATTGAGAAGTACGACCCTTCACGTGGAACTCAGTTCTCTACCTGCGCAGTTCAGTGGATTAGAAACAGTATATCTAGAGCTGTTGCTAATACTGGTAGATCAGTTAGACTTCCTGACAATGTGTACAAGAGAACTAACCAGTACAAAAGAGTCTATGCAGAGCTTGAACAAAAGCTAAGTAGATGCCCTTCAGTTGATGAGCTCGCTGAGGAATTAAATACTGATCCAATGGAAGTATTAAATTTAATGGATTATGCTAAGCCAGTTAATTCATTAGACTGCTCAGTTGGTGATAGTGAGGAAACTACATTCTCTGACCTAGTTGCTGATAATTCATCACTAAGCCCAGAGGAGAAGGCTCTTAAGAACAAGGTTTACGAGACTATTTATAGCATGCTTAAGACTGTTCTTAATGCAAAGGAAATCTTTGCTGTCTATAGCTATTATGGCTTAGATGGTACAGCGAAGCTTAATTACGAAGAAATTGGTAAAGAGCTTCACGTTTCTAGTGAACGTGCTAGACAGCTAGTTTCTAATTCAATTAAGAAGCTTCAAAACTCAGAGAACATAAACGAGCTACGTGAGCTTATGTTCAAATCTAAATAATAATAAAAATACCTGGAGAATATAGTGAACCCATAAAATTGGACTCTATATAAAATTAATTTAATAATAACTGATTTAAGGATTGATGTCTATACATT
>JAEELU010000035.1 GCA_016282815.1 Acholeplasmatales bacterium | reverse complement strand
ATGCGTTAGATAATGTAAAAAATACTTATAAAACTCTTTATGGTAAAGATAATCTTTCTTATAAAAATGAGATTTATGGAATAGCTAATTTATATCATAAAGCATATGCACAACATCAAACACGTTCATTCTTTAATAAGTTTTTTCATCCATTTAGAAATAGTGCAGAAAAAAGATTGATTAATGATTTGAAAACTAGACTTACTAACTTAAATGTTACAGAACAAGATATTAACAAACTTAAACGTGGAGAATTTGAACATGAAGTATGGAAGGAAATGTCTTCAACAAAGTTTGAACCACAACATCAACAATTACAAGAAGATTTTAAAAAATCTATAGAAGCACAAGAAAAACAAATTTTAACAGAAAAGCGTGAGAGTGTAGAACGATTAATTGGAAGAACAAATGTAACTATTAGAAAAGAGGGACATGATACAGTTGTAGCAAGAAGAGAAATAAATCCAAAGGCAAATAATTTAGAAAAAATTGTAGAAAGCGATGAAGAACAAAACGTTGATAATGATCAAGTGATAGATAATAACAAAGATAATAGCTTTATTGAAAATCTTGAAAATGATGTAAATATAGAAAAGGCTAATATTAATAATAATGATAATGTAAATATAGATAATGAAATTAAGATTGAAAGTCAAGTTAAGGATATAAATTTATAATTTAATAATCCTTTGATTAAAATAAAGCATCAGCTTAGAGTCATAAAAGCTCTATTTTGATGCTTTATTTATTTTTTTATGAATGGGCAGAATTGAAATAAAAAAACAGCTTCAGAAGAAGCTGAAAATTTTTTAGAATGGTGTTCCCGATGCGATTCGAACAGGCGGTCTTTCGCTTAGGAAACCGTTGCTCTATCCTGCTGAGCTACGAGAAGATGTAAAGATATTATATACCTTTTTATAAGATAATAATATCATTTATTACAAAAGTTAAATTAGATAGAAATTTACTATTTTAGGGGTATTTATTACCCTATTTTCCGATTTTTATGTCGATTTTTTGCGTAATTTTTGATTTGATGTCAATAAAATGGCTTAAATACGCCATTTAATTTGGATAGGGCACAACCTTAGGAGGGCATTGTTATATCCGTTTAACTATCAGGGCATTATAATTTAGTACCTTATATATATTAGCACTAAATTATAGAATTTGCATTAAATATTTATAGAATAATTTAGGATGCTAACTTAGTAGCATCCTGTTTTTTAATTATTGATTTTTTTTAAGACTGCGTCTAAGTCGGCATTAGAAGAATTATCAGTAAATTCTATCTTTAAATCATTATTTGTATATCTAGGTAGAATATGAACATGATAATGCATTACTGTTTGTCCTGCAGCCTCACCACAGTTATTTAAAATATTAATACCTGCTGGTTTTAGATTTTTATTAATTTTTTCAGCTAATTCTTTAACTTTTTTCATTACCTTTTGGTATTCGTCAGTAGGTATTTCTAAAATATTAGCATAATGCTTCTTAGGTAAAACAAGTGTATGACCTAAAGTTGCTTGAGAGATATCTAGGATAGCTAGAACATCATCATCCTCGTATACCTTTTTAGATGGAATTTCTCCGTTGATGATTTTACAAAAAATACACATATTATTTTCCTTTCTTTTCTTTATTTCTCTTATCGTTAATAATATCCATATGCTCTTCAGTAATTAAGGTAACATTGTTTTCCTTTGCCCAGTCTACACATCCTTTTAATACCATATTTAAGAATATTCTTGGTACCTTTACAAGACGCTTACAGGCTTCATCAGAGAATTTGATATTTGGATCAATTCTATTAGCAGCATATTTAACAGAATCGATATTTACCTCCCTACTTTGTAGAGGCTCATTGATTGGCTTTTTAAATTTAGTATACCAGAAATTCTTTGAGTCTCTATAACCATAATCAACAGGTACATTTGGGAAATCCTTTTTTGTTACACCATTAATTATGGCATTATAATATTTTTCTTTCATTAGAATCTTATTTATTTTAAGAATAAAATGAGCACCAAATTTAGAAGTAATACCATTGAAATCATGATATGGTGGCTCATAGCCCTCAAGACATCCTGGCTTATCATCCTGGGCATTATCAAGTGTTCTTACCCATTCACATTCAAATACCTGATAAGCTTCTTTAATTACCTTAGGATAATTCTCATTAGGGTTAGCCTCTTTCATAAGGCCTTCCTCAAGTGTAAAGATACAATCTTTCATTTTTTCTTCAGGTGTATCTCCAGGCCAGCCTAATCTTACTGCCTCCTTAAAATATTTAGAATCATCGGTAATGAAATTTAATGTACATTTACCATTTTTTAATATATGCTGTGCAGTATTACTAGAATTTCTAACACATAATAGCATAGCATAATAATCTTTACCAGCAATATAATATGGCTGGCATAAAGAATAGGAGCCTAATGATGTCATACCATTATCTGCAAGTGTTCCAATTAAGACTGTAGGCATTGGAAAAAAAGCAGAGGTTTGGTAGAAATTATCTACTATTCTCAAATCCTTAAAACTACTCATATAACTCATCCTCACTTTATATCAATTTTACCATAAAAAAAAGTAAAGTGGTATAGAAACTATACCACAATACCAAGAAAGGAAGAAAGAGGTAATTATATATTAACTATTACGTTAATCAACTTTGAAGATTTTTCAAATGGAATAACCTTTCCATCAACCTTATTATTTTCAACAAGCATTTCATATTTGCCTGTTGCATTATTATTAATTGTAATATTGTACTTAACGCCTCTAAATACTCTTGTTACAGAAGCATGCTTGATTTCCTTTGGAAGATGTGGATCAATCATTAATCCATCATAATCAGGCTTAATACCAAGTATTGCTTGGCTTGCTGCATACATAGTCCAAGAAGCAGTACCAGTTAACCAGCTGTTCTTTGCCTCACCATAGTTTTTAGCATCTCTACCAGCAATTGTTTGAGAATATACGAAAGGCTCAGTTTTATGTATTTCAGAAACTTCCTCTAGATATGCAGGGCAGTTTCTCTTATATACATCGAATGCTCTTTCATTATTTCCGATTACTGTATTAGCTATAACAATCCATGGATTGTTATGGCAGAAGACAGAGCCGTTTTCCTTATATCCCATTGGGTAAGATGAAACTTCACCAAGCTCAATGTGATATTCCTTGTAACATGGATGTAGAATTTCTACACCATAGTCATTAGTTAAGATTTTTTCTACTGAGTCAAGTGCCTTCTTGCCGAAGCCTAAATCTTCACCGATTCTAGCCATTGTACAGAAGCCTTGTGGCTCAACAAATATTTGTCCATCTTCGCATTCATGACTACCAACCTTATTACTGAAGGCATCATATGCTCTAACGAACCATTCTCCATCCCATCCATACTTAATAGTGGCATCTTCAACACTCTTAACTTCTTTAAGAATATCGGAAGACTCAGCGTCTAATCCGATATTCTTAAGGATGGTCGCAAACTCTTTTCCATATAACACAAACATACCTGCGATAAATACTGATTCAGCTTTACCTGATTCAAAATTTGAAGCAGTTTGGAATGACTCACCTGGAGTTTTAGAGAAGCAGTTAAGATTTAAACAATCGTTCCAGTCTGCTCTACCGATAAGTGGTAATCCATGTGGTCCTTTGTGTGTGATAATATAATTAAGTGAAGCTCTTAAGTGGTCAATTAATGGCTTTTCAGAGCCTTCCTTATTGTTAAATGGTGTTGGATCATTCAATATTGAATAATCACCAGTTTCTTTGATGTATTGGCTTACTGCAGCGATTAACCATAGAGGGTCATCGTTGAATCCACCACCGATATCAGCATTACCACGCTTAGTAAGTGGTTGATATTGATGGTAAGTAGAGCCATCCTCAAATTGGATAGAAGCAATATCCTTAATACGCTCTCTTGATTTTTCAGGTATTAAATGTAAGAAACCTAATAAATCCTGGCAGCTATCTCTGAAGCCCATTCCACGTCCAGTACCACTCTCATAGTAAGAAGCAGATCTTGACATGTTGAATGTAACCATACATTGATATTGATTCCATATATTAACCATACGGTCAAATTTATCATTATCTGACTCAACATGAAGAGTAGATAGTAAATTTACCCATTTAGTCTTTAATTCTTCAAATGCTTTTAATACTTTTTCTTTAGTATCATATTTAGCTTGAAGCTCGTATGCGCGTTTCTTATTTATAACGTGAAGCTTTTCGAACTTCTCATCCTCAGGATTTTCAACATATCCTGTTTGGAAAATTACTGTTTTTTCCTCACCTGGCTTTAACTCTAGGTTAAACATGTGAGCAGCAATAGGTGCCCATCCTGAAGCTACAGTGTTATATGATGTAGTATTCTTTACTGCGTTTGGATCACACCATGAATTGTATAAACCAATAAATGTATCTAGATCAGAATCGAATCCATCATGCTTAATGTTAGTATGATAGAAGGCATAATGATCACGACGCTCTCTATATTCAGTCTTGTGATAAATTGTTTTATCATCAACCTCAACCTCACCAATGTTCCAGTTTCTTTGGAAATTAGTTTGGTCATCTACAGCGTTCCATAAACACCATTCAATTACACCATGAAGTGTAACCTTTTTAGTTTCCTTACTATTATTCTTTAATGTTAATTGATTAATTTCACATAAATCCTTTAAAGGAACGAAGCATAATAACTCGCACTTTAAATCATTCTTTTCACTTTCAAAGATACTATATCCTAAGCCGTGTCTACATTTATAGCTATCAAGCTTAGTCTTCATTGGTAGGAATCCTGGATTCCAAATTGTGCCATTATCATTAATATAATAATAACGTCCACCGTAATCTCTTGGAACATTGTTATATCTAAATCTTGTTATACGTCTAAGCTTTGCATCCTTATAGAACATATAACCGCCACAAGTATTACTCATTAAACTGAAGAAGCCATCCTGGCCGAAATAGTTTATCCATGGAAGTGGAGTATTATAATTAGTTATTACGTATTCATATTCCTTGTCGTCGAAATGTCCGTACTTCATTTTTCCCCAACTTTCTGTTAATTCTTCAAATATTTCCGTAAACGTTTAAGTAAAACCTAATTTAATTATATATGCGAAAAAATAGAAAATCAATACCTATTTTAGAATTTTGTGCAAAAAAATTTCCCAGATAAAAAAAATAAAAAATTTTGAAAAAAGGTATTGACAATCAAAAAACGCTTACATATAATAGAAGTACGAAAACGTTTAAGGTTCATAGAAAAAATGGTGATGTACGATGGTTAAAATCAAAGATGTTGCCGAGAGATGCGGACTATCAATTGCCTCTGTTAGTAAAGCACTACACGGTAATTCTGATCTTAATCCAAAAACTGCCGAATACATTAGAAGTGTAGCAAAGGAGATGGGTTATGTTCCAAATTCATCAGCGCGACTATTAAAAACTAATAGAAGCTATAACATCGGAGTTTTGTTTGTAGATGAAACAAGCTCAGGTTTGGAACATGAATATTTTGCTTCAATTCTAAATGCTATTAAGGTTCAAGCCGAGGATTTAGGCTATGATATAACTTTTATATCTCATCATTTCAAAGAAAATTTCTTATCTTTTTATGAGCACGCGAAGTATCGTAACGTTGATGGAGTAATAATTGCATCTGTAGACTTTAAGGATCCAGAGGTGGTGAAACTGGTAGAGAGTGAGATTCCAACAGTAACAATTGACTACGACTTCAATGGTAAATCATCAGTTGTATCTGATAATATCCAGGGAGAGAAGGACATTGTAGATTATTTGGTACGGATGGGACACAGAAAGATAGCCTTCATCAAAGGTGATGATACATCGGTTACTCAAAAAAGAGTAGCAAGTTTCTATCGCGCTTGTAAGGAAAACAACATAAGCGTTGATGAACAATACGTTAAAGAAGGAAGATACCACATTCCTAAAATTAGTGGTTCAATCACAAGAGAGTTACTAGAACTTAAGGAAAGACCTACTGTTATTATTTATCCTGATGATTATTCATTATTAGGTGGAATTACAGAAATTGAAAGACAAGGTTTGAGAATTCCAGATGATATAAGCGTAGTCGGCTATGATGGAATTAAATTGTCAAGGTTATTAAGACCAGTGATCACGACTTATGTTCAGAATTCGATTGAGATTGGTAAGCAGTCAACACTTAAACTTGTTGACATGATTGAAAACCCTAAGACAGCAATTGCAGAAGTAATTACTGTTAAAGGTACCTTACAAGAAGGTCAAACAGTCAAAAAACTATAAAAAAAAACAGAAAAGGAAAAGGAAAAAAAGAAAAATGAAAAAGAGAATTTTTACAGCAGCAGGTTTTGCTGCACTTGCAGGTCTAGCCGCTTTTGGTCTAGCATCATGTGGTGAAAAAGAGTGGAAAGTTCCTACACCAAAGGATTGGAAAGAGCCAACTATTCCTGCTTATAGCGCATCAGCTACAGACGGTGGTTCAGTAGTTAATATTAGAGTTTGGAACGATGAGTTCGTTAACAGATTCAAGGATTATTATCCAGGAGCTGTTGAAAAGAAGGCTGGTGAGGAATTTGAAATTACAGACCCAGCTGATTCAACTAAGAAATTAAAGGTTGTATTCCAAACTACAGCTAACCAAAACAACGCATATCAAATCGCTCTTGATGAAGCTTTAGATAAGCAAGCTACAGCAGCTGCTGATCAAAAGGTTGATATGTTCTTACTAGAAGCTGACTATGCATTAAAGTATGTAAATACTAACAATACAGTAGCAGTAGATGATATCGGTATTACTGCAACTGATACAGCTCAAATGTATAAGTATACTAAGGATATCGCTACTTCAAATGGTAAGCTAAAGGCTTTATCATGGCAAGCAACTCCAGGTCTATTCGCATATAGAGCTGATATCGCTAAGGAAGTATTAGGAACTGATGATCCAACTGAAGTACAAAAGTCTTTAGCTAATTGGACTAAGTTCGATGAAACAGCTAAGAAGATGAAGGAGAAGAATTATTGTATGCTTTCTGGTTATGATGATGCATATAGAGTATTCTCTAATACAATCTCTAAACCACTTGTTGACAAGGCTACAGGTATTATCAACATCGACCCTCAATTAGAGAAGTGGATTGACCAAACTAAGGAATACACTGACAAGGGTTATAACAACAAGACTTCATTAT
>JAEELU010000034.1 GCA_016282815.1 Acholeplasmatales bacterium | reverse complement strand
TACCATATAATGAAGCGTTCTGGCCGGTTGAGGGAGATACTATTTTAGCACACCTTAAGGTTAGAAAGGATAATATTTGTGCAAAGCCTCTATCACGCTTTGATATTATTGGAATGCATAAGGATGTAAGATATGGTGAGGGTGAGCATGTAGATGGTTATATTTGTAAAATAGCTGATGGTGGTGTTGGTATTGTTACAGTTGATTATATGTATGTATTTGTACCTCAAACACAGCTAAGAGGTAATTACAGATTAGGTGAAGCATGTAATGTAACAATAACTAAGCTATTAGATGAGGAATACTATGGTATGCTTAATTCTCAAAAGGAGGATATGATTGATGGTGATAAGGAAATCATATTAGCCTATATAAATAAGCATAATGGAAGAATAAAGCTAACCGCAAAAACAGAGGCTTCAATTATTGAGCGTGAGCTAAAAATGAGTAGGAAGGCCTTTAAAAGAGCCTATGGTGGACTATACAAGGATAGAGTCATAGATTTTGATGATGATGGTACATTTTTAGTAAAATAAAATAATTGTGAATTTTTGTGAATAAATATTGAATATATTAAAATTTTAATGTATAATCATAGCAGTAGGAAGTGATGTTATGTTAGAATTTTATGATCAAAATGACGGAAGCGGCACGGCTTCTATCTATGAAAGACATATATCTTTTAACACAAAGCTTATTAAATATTTCGCCGATTGCTACAAGGTTAGGGTTGGCGTAGATATGGATGAGAAGAGGGTATATGTTTTTATTTATGATAGGGACTTTTCAGAAAGTGGAGAGATATCCCAATCATCGCTTTTATCTGTTCAGGTATCAAAAAGCTATGTAAGAATATCATCAAAGCAATTAGTAGATTATATAGCTGATAAATTTAAGCTAGAAATTCCTAAAAAGGAATTCTTACAATATAAGGCTTTTTATAATGATGAGAAAAAAGCAATTATAGTAGAGATGGGAGGTATGCTATAATGACAATTGAGGATTTTATGATATGGATATGGCTTGCTATCTTCGTATTAACAATTGTTGTTGAGGCAGCAACTCAGGATATTGTTTCAATTTGGTTTGCATTAGGTAGCTTAGCCGCACTTTGTGTATCATTTGCCGTACCTTTCTGGGCAGAAATAATCGTGTTCTTTGTTATATCATCTGTAACACTTATATTCACTAGACCGTTTGTTAGAAAGCTTATGGATAGACAGATTAGAAAAACGAACACGGATGATTATATAGGTAAGAGAGTAAAGGTCATCAAGGAGATTGATAAATTCGATGGTGGCGAGGTTAAAATTAATGGTATTACCTATACAGCAATACTATTAGAGGAAGAAAATGATAGTATACCTGAGGATAGTATCGTAGAGATTGTTACATTGAAGGGCAATAAGGTAGTAGTAAGAAAAATAGAGGTTGTGGAGGAAAATTAGTATGTTTTTAGATTTAGCACCAGGAGCTATTACAGTTATTATAGTATTTTCTATATTAGCATTCGTAATTTTAGTTTATTTAGTTACAAGAATTAGAATTGTTAGACAAACAAGTAAGTATGTTATCGAAAGATTAGGTGGATATCACGCAACATGGAGTGTAGGCTTCCATTTCCTATGTCCATTTATCGACAAGGTATCATATGTTGTTTCTATGAAGGAGCAGGTTAAGGATTTTGAGCCTCAGCCAGTTATCACAAAGGATAATGTTACAATGCAAATTGATACAATCGTATTCTTCCAGGTAACAGATCCAAAGCTATTTGCTTATGGTGTTGAAAACCCTGTTGCTGCTATAGAGAATTTAAGTGCAACAACATTACGTAATATTATCGGTGAGCTTGATCTTGATGAAACATTAACAAGTAGAGACATCATCAATACAAAAATGCGTGCAATTCTTGATGAGGCTACAGACCCATGGGGAATTAAGGTTAATAGAGTTGAGGTTAAAAATATTCTACCTCCAAAGGATATTAGAGATGCCATGGAGCGTCAGATGAGAGCTGAGCGTGAAAGAAGAGAAAAAATCTTACTTGCAGAAGGTGAAAAGAAGAGTCAAATTCTTTTAGCTGAAGGCGAGAAGGAATCTAGAATTTTAAAAGCTGATGCTGAAAAGGAAGCAATGATTCTTAAGGCTAAGGGTGAGGCTGAATCAATTCTTACAGTTAAGGAAGCAGAGGCAGAGGGTATTAAGCTTATTAGAGAAGCAGAGGCTGCCGGCTTAAAGAGCTTAAATGATGCAAATGTTTCAAAGGAAGTATTAACATTAAAGAGCTATGAGGCTGTAAAGGATATGGCAAATGGTCAAGCTACAAAGATAATTGTTCCATCAGATCTACAAAATGTTGCTACATTAGCTACTACAGTTTCTGAGTTGGTGAAAAAATAATGGATGCTTTTGAAGAATTAGAAAGTAAAAATAAAGAAGCTAAAAGAAAAGAAGAATTTAAAAAAATTATTAAAAGAACATTACTAATATTGAATTTAACATTTGGTGGTTTAGGATTTGTATTCCTAGTACTTGGTATTGTATTCATAATAGTTTTTAATTTCCCAGTCTATTTACCATTTGTTTTAGTTGGAGGAGCATTTTTACTTGTAATTCTAATCATTAATATTGTTTTTAAATGTATTAATTATGACAAGCTTTATGACAATTATAAGAAAAAAGCTCAAAGTGGAAGAATGATTTATTCTACACATGAGCTAATAACAAGGGTTCTTATGCTTGAGAATAAAGTAAAGGATTTAGAAGAAGAAGTCGAGAGACTTAAGAATAATAGATAGGTATTTTACTAAGTAAAATAGTAAAAGAATTTAAAAAGGCGAAAATTTAAAATCGCCTTTTCTTTTATGGGTATATATGTTATAATCATTTTAGTTTTTTAAGAAAGGGTACGTAAGTACAAAAGGGTGTTTTTGATGAAACTTAATCCAAGATTATATGAAGCAGCAAATGATATAGAGCCTTTTGAAATTCAAAAACTTGAAAATCGTAAGATAGAATTATTCTTTATGGATGATTTTGAGGGTGTTAAGGAAGAATTCGTTAACGGTAAGGGACAATTCGCAGTATGGACATCTATGGATGGCGTAAATTATAGATTATTCCTAGAAAAGGGATACTATGAAAAGATTGGTGAATTATATTCTCAACCAGTTAATAAGATTTGGACAGAATTCTGGGATAATACAGATAAGATTTCTAAGAAGTTCTCTAGATTTGTTATCTATCCATTAATGGGTCTTGCAGTAGTATTCTGTGTTCTAGCATTAACATTATTTAGCTGGTTAACAAAGAATAATCCTAATTTATCATGGATTTCATGGGTAACAATTGGTGTATTAATCGCAATGTTTATCGGTATGCTAATTGCTAACCAATTCGTAAAAAGAAGAATTACTCAAGAGAATATCAAGAGTAGAGATATTATCATTAAGCATTTTGGTGAAAAGAAATTTGATCAATTAATCGATGATCAAAAGAATTACATGGATACTTATTTTGATAATTTATATCCAAAGGAGACTGAAACTCCTGAAGCTGAAAATGCTGAGGCTAATGAAGAGGCATCAGCTGAAGCAACAGATGATAATGCTGAGGAAAAGGCAGTATTATTAAGTACAGCTGAAGAAACTAAAGCTGAGGAAGCAAAGGAAGAAGCTAAGGCTGAAGAAACTCCTGCTGAAGAGGTTAAGGAAGAAACTAGTGAAGCTACTACTGTAGAAGCTATAGAAGATAAGGCTTCTGATGATAAAAAAGAAGAGACTGAGGAAAAGGAAGCTTCAGACTCTGACACAGCTGATAAGGAATAATAGAGATTAGAGGGAATTATATGAGTTCAATTGATACTGAATGTGTGAATGCCTTACGTGTCGTAGGTGCAGAATTAATAACTAAGGCAAAGAGTGGTCACCCTGGTATTGTACTTGGTGCTGCTCCAATCGTTCATACTTTATTTACAAGACATATTAATATCAGCCCAAATGATGAAAATTGGTTTAACAGAGATAGATTCATATTATCTGCTGGACATGGTTCAACATTACTATACATGATGTTACATTTATCTGGTTACCCAATTACAATGGCTGATTTATTAAATCTAAGACAAAAGGGAAGCCTTACTCCAGGACATCCTGAGTATGGTCATACTCCAGGTGTTGAAATTACAACTGGTCCATTAGGACAAGGTATCGCATCTGCAGTAGGTGAGGCTATTGCTGGTAGCTATTTAGGTGCTAAATTCAATAGACCTGATTATGATATCGTAGATCATTACACTTATGTATTATGTGGTGATGGTGATTTACAGGAGGGTATTTCTCAAGAGGCTATGAGCTTAGCTGGTCATTTAGGCTTAAGCAAGCTTATTGTGTTATATGATTCAAATGATATTCAGCTTGATGGTGAGGTAGCTCAAACAAATACTGAAAATACTGAGCTTAAGGTTAAGTCAATGGGCTGGAATTATATAAGAGTAATCGATGGTAATAACTGTGATGATATCAGCAAGGCTATCGATGCTGCTAAGCATTCAACAAAGCCTACAATGGTTGAAATCAAGACAATCATCGGCTATGGTGCTCCAAACAGTGGTGAATCATCAGTTCATGGTAAGCCAATGCCTGAGGAGGATGTAAAAAGCTTAAGAAAGTTCTTAGCTTATAATGAGCCTGAATATACATTCCCTGATGCAGTTAGAAATTACTATAATAACAATGTAATCAAGAGAGGTAATGCTGTTTGCGATAACTGGAATCAATCAGTTCATGCATATTCAGTATTATACAAGGAAGAATATAAAGAGCTTTGTGATTTCATGTACGATGATTTTGAGCTTACAGATTTATCTGGCTTACCTACATATGAGGCTGGCTCAAAGGAATCAACAAGAAAGGTAATGGGTAAGGTATTAGATTATATATCTTCAAGATTACCAAATGTTATCGGTGGTTCTGCAGATTTAACAGCATCTACAATGGTTAAGGGTGCTGATGGTATCTATGGTCAACAAAACCCACTAGGAAGAAACCTAAAGTTTGGTGTAAGAGAGCATGCTATGGCTGCAATCACTAATGGTATTACACTTCATGGTGGCTTAAGAGGCTTCTGTTCAGGATTCTTCGTATTTAGTGATTATTTAAAGCCAGCTGTAAGACAAGCAGCTATAATGCATTTACCTTCACTATTCTTTTTCTCACATGATACAGTATGTGTAGGAGAGGATGGTCCAACACATCAACCAATCGAGCAATTAACAATGTTTAGAGCAACTCCAAACGTTAACTTATATCGTCCAGCTGATGCTACAGAAATGACTGCAGCTATGCTTGATTCATTCAAGACTGGTCATGATTACCCAACAGTAATTACATCATCTCGTCAGGCTGTAGAAAATCTAGCTTGTACAAAGGCTGAGGGTGTAGTTAAGGGTGCTTATATCGTATTTGAGCCAAAGAAAAAGGCAACATATACAATTGTTACATGTGGTACAGAGCTACAGTTATGCTTAGCAGTAGCTAAGAAGCTTGAGGAAAATGATATCTACGTTAATGTAGTTTCAATGCCTTCAATGTTCTTATTTGATAGACAGCCACAAGAATATAAGGATTCTGTATTACCTAAGAACCATAAGATTATGGCAGTAGAAATGGGTGCAACAATGCCTTGGTATAAGTATGCTGACTATGTTAAGGGTATCGATGAATTTGGTAAGTCAATGCCAATCAATTTTATCTTTGACGAATATGGATTCACAGTAGATAAGATCTATGATGAATTCATCAATAATGTAAAGTAATAAATAAGTAAAAAGAAAAGAAGATTAAATCTGATGGTTTAATCTTCTTTTTTATTGCTAAAATATTTTGTTTTAAAATCTGTTGCTGGCATAGGTCTATCGTATAGGAAGCCCTGAATCAATGTACATCCAATTGATTTTAGGTAATCTGAATATTCCTGAGTTTCTACACCCTCACAAAGAACCTTCATCTTAAGCTTTTTAGCAAGCTTCATAACAAACGATAGAACTATTGTTTCCTTTTTATTATCAATATCATTACAGAATGATTTATCTAGCTTGATTATATCGAAATCAAGATTAGCAAGACTTGCTAAATTTGAATAGCCTGATCCAAAATCATCCATTGCTACATAATATCCTATTTTATGAAGCTCATTCATAAACTTAGATATTGGAATGATATTATTAACATACATTCCTTCGGTTATCTCTATTTCAATTAAAGAAGAAGGAATTTTGTATTTTTTTCTTATAGCTTCTATTGTTTCTATATATTTATCAAAATCAGATTGATATCTAGAAACATTAACAGATATTCTTACTGGCTTTTTACCTTCATCTAATAGCTTTCTTTGGAAAATACATACATTTTCAAATACTTGATAGTCAAGCTCAGTTATAAATCCGTTTTGTTCAAATAGCGGAATAAACACATTTGGAGTTAATATTTTTTCAAAATTATAATTCCATCTAGTTAGGGCTTCGGCTCCAACTATAGTATTTTTAGTTGTGTCTATCTTTGGCTGTAGATATAGAAGGAATTCTCCATTTTTCTTGGCATCAGCCATATGAAGCTCCATAATAAGCTTTTCCTTTTCCATTTCAGCAAGCTCATTAGAGAAGTAGATGATACGAGAATTGATAGCACTCTTTCTTGCTAGATTTGCTTTATCAATTGATAATGATATGTCCTCTCCAGCCTTTGCTAAATAGATACCTGCAATTAGGTTGATTGGTTTACGAGTATGATTGTTTGTTTGAACATACTTTGTTATCTTATCTAATATTTCCTCTATTTCGACTTTATCCTGTCTTGGAAGGAAGATTAGGAATTTATCGTCAGCCTCTCTAGCAAATATTATTCCTTCATTGCCTAGGTTCTTCATTTGATTGGCTATTAGAACTAGTATTTCATCACATGTCTTAGTTCCTAATACCTCATTTAAGCTTCTAAAGCCTGAAATATTGAAATCTAATACTGTATATGGAGTATTAGGGTTGTTGAATATAAATTCAGAAGTAGAAGCACGCCATTTAGTGTAATTATAAATATCAGTTGTTTTATCGAAATATAGCTCTTTTATGTGCTTAGCCTCATGATATTCCTTATTAAGCTTAATAGAGAACATCTTTGCAATAAGCATTAGAGCTGCAACATCCTGATGTTGCCAGAATTTATTAATTGAACACATTTCGAATCTAACTAAACCAAAGATTTTACCATCACCTGCAAGCTCAAATGCAAGTATAGCAGTAGTATTATCTCTTTCTAGTATTGGATATACTGCTAAGTTTTTATTAGCATGTACCTGAACGAGCTTAAGCATACCAGTTTTATCTAATGTTTTATTCCAAATTGTTTTTTCTTCATTTGTTGGAATTTGTGCTGGATATTTTGTTGATCTTGGCTGATACCATACTATTTCATTTATGTTTTCTAATGTATCAGGGTTTTGATTAGATAATACAATTCTATCAAGTAAGAAGTAGCTTCCTACTAATGATAATGCTTCATATAAATTCTTTTTGAGAATGAAATCTCTATTTAATATTTCAAGTACTCCAGCGATGATATTATAGTTAGTAGAATTACTAAATAATCTATCCATCGTCTTTTCTTTGTTATCATCGTTATCTGTTAATGGTCCACATTTTTCCACTGAGTAAATTATAAAGCAGTTTCTACCCTTTTTCTTTCCACGATATAATGCTTTATCAGCCTTTCTAAATAATACCTCGTAGCTATCTCCATCCTTAGGGTATGATGAACAACCAACAGTAGCAGTGATTTCAGCCTGCTTAACATTATTCTTTGATAATTCTGTTATAGAATCTCTTATAGTTTTACATGCAAGGTGAACATCATCATAATTGTTATCAACATAATATAAAACTAGGAATTCATCTCCACCAATACGAGATATGAATCCATTATCTCCAATTACTGAATTAACAGCCGCTGCAGTTTCGACTAATACAATATCTCC
>JAEELU010000033.1 GCA_016282815.1 Acholeplasmatales bacterium | reverse complement strand
GTATTATATATTAATCACCCTGAGATTATGCTTGATGCAAAGCCTGATTATGTAATTAATAAATTTAGTGAATTATTAAGAATTTGTGGTGAATAATAATGAGCTTTTCATCAGATGTAAAAAATGATTTACTAAGAATAAATGAGAATAATCCATCTGAGCTAAAGGCCATGCTTGATTTTTCAAGTGAGGTAATATTTGGTAAGGAGCTAAAGGTAATATTTAGCTGTAATAATTTAGGTGTTACTAGAAGATTTATATCACTAGTAAAGGCAGAATATCCTAGTATGTCATTTGAGCTATTATCAAGAGTAATAAATAGGCTTGATAATAGAACAATCTATTCATGTGAGGTAGATTTAATTACCTCTAAAATGCTTGTTGAGGACTATAGCCTACTTGTATCTACTGATTTCTCATCAGAAGATGAAACAGATAAGGTAGCATTCCTAAGAGGTGCCTTCCTAGTTAAGGGTAGCGTTAATGACCCAGGTAGTAAAACATCTCATCTTGAAATATCATCAGATAGTGAAAATAATATATTAACATGTCAAAGAATATTAAATAGCTTTGAGTTTGATGCTAGAATTTCAAAAAGAAAAAATAATCTTATTGTTTATCTAAAGAAGAAACAAGCAATTGGTGATTTCTTATATTTGATTGGTGTAACACACGCTATGGAATATTATGAGAATACTATTATTACTAAGGAAATAGCCGCTACAGCTAAGAGAACGATTAATCTAGATGTTGCAAATCAAAACAAAACAAATTTAGCCGCTAAAGAGCAGCTAAAAACAATCGAATATCTTGAATATAATTATCCTTTAGAAAAGATGGATTCTAAGCTTCTAATGGTAATGAAGGTTAGAAAGGAAAATAGAGAATCCTCATTAAATGAGCTACTTGATATCATTCATGAGGAATATGATCCATTCCTAACTAAATCAGGTTTAAATCATAGATTTAGAAAGCTTAAGGAGTTAGAAAAGGAGCACAAGGCAAAATAAAAAGCGTAATAGTACGCTTTTTTGTTTTGATTAATTATTCAGCCTTGTTTTCTGTAGCTTCGTTGTTTTCCTCAGCAGGATCAACATCCATTACCTTATTTGCTTCAACATTAATTATTGTATTTCTTACTGTAATTACTGGAAGAATAGTAGTAATACATAATAATACTGCATATAGAATTAATACTATACCGAAGATAATTAATTGTGCTTCCTTTGAAATAATTGGATTATTACCAACCATCAATGCACCAAGTAAAATAGTGATTGCTGCAACTATAATTTCAAGTATGGCTGTATAGAATGCAGCCTTTACGTTCTTCTTATAGAAGCCATAAATGAATACTATTACAGCATCAATTGCGAAGATAGCACCAACTACTAGCATAACATATGGTACATAATTTAATAATATCCAAATTAATTGACCACCAAGTGCTGTATCAGTGATGAATAGAATACCAAGTGCTAATGTTAATGCAGCACTGATAGCTCCTACACCAAATGATGTTTCACCCTTTGTAACTATTGTTGCTAGAAAAGCAAATAAAATTGTTAGTCCTGATATACAAATAAGTGTGATACCAATGATTACTGATATTGCTTGATAAGCATCAGCAGATGCTTGGCGTCCTGATGTTGCTGCAGCTACGATGCATAAAATACCTATTGCTAAAACAACTAAAGAGATAATCCACTTATTTAATGATTTTTTAACTAATTCCATAAATCATAACCCTCTCATTCCTATTAAATTTACATTAAAATTATATAATTTTTATTTTATAATTTCAATAAATCTTGGTTAATTTTAAATATATCTAAAATTTAATTGTATCATAATTAAAATTATGATAAAATAAATAAGAATTTTAGATTATTAGGAGTGAGTTTCATGGCTCAAATTAAGAGAAAAAAGGTCTCTAATAAGGCTGTTAAGGGTCAAAAGAAAGAGAATACATTATTAAAAAGTAAGAAGTTTTGGATTATATTATCATCTAGTATTTTAGGTGCAGCAATCATTGGTGTATCTATTTGGTTAATAATATTTTTTACAACACAAAATAATACAAAGGATAATCCTGATTTCTTTGGTAAATCAACTGAATATGTTGATGTATATAAGGATAAGACAGATAATAAGGCTGTAAAATTCAATAAGATCAGCTATGATGGATTATTAATGCATTCTGAATCAACAGATGATGCTAAGGTATATGATGAATACATTTTCGTATTTGCTGCAAACCTATCTACATTCTATGTTGATGATACAGTAAATACTGGTAAGAATTCTGATGATGCTGGATACATTAACAAGGATGTTATCAATGAATATAAGGCATTATATAAGCAATTAGCTTATTTACAATATCAAATTGATTTATATAATGCATCAAAGGAAATTGATGCTAATGTAGTATTATATATCATTGATACTGCAAATGCTGATAACACAGGTATTCTAACAGATACTAAGTTTGGTGGATCTGATAGTAATTCAAGTGCTGTAACATTCTTCTTATATTCATACAATGAGTTAATTAAGTTTGCTGATACAGATGAGCAAAAGAAGCTAACAGGTTCTACAGTTTCAGAGGTAACAAATACTTGTGTAAACTGGTCAGTTAACCTAATGAAGGAAAACTTCCAAATCGAAGATAATAAGTAATAATTATAATGAGGCCACTTGGGCCTCATTTTAAATCTGAGGAGAAAAATATGGAAATAGTATTAAATGAAAATGTAATAAAATCCTTATGTGAAGAGCTTAATGTTAAGGAGACTCAGGTTAAGGCAGTACTTGAGATGCTTAATGATGAGAAAACTGTTGCCTTTATTGCAAGATACCGTAAGGAGGCTACAGGTGGTCTTGATGAGGAGGAAATCAGAAAGATTGATGATGCCTATACATATGGAGTTAATCTAGAAAAGAAAAAGAATGATTGCATTAGATTAATAGATGAAAAGGGATTATTAACTGATGAACTAAGAGAAGCTATTATGGCTGCTAATAAGCTTATTGAGGTTGAAGATTTATATAGACCATTTAAGGAAAAGAAAAAGACTAAGGCTACAGATGCGATTAAGAATGGTCTTGAGCCATTAGCTGATATTATGATGAAGCTTCCTAATAAGGGAACAAAGGAAGAATATGTTAAGCCATTTATAAATGAGAATGTTAAAACATATGATGATGCCGTAACTGGTGCTAAATATATTGTTGCTGAAAGAATATCAGATAATGCTGAATATAGAAAGTATATAAGAGATAAAGCATTAATCTATGGAACAATCAGCTGTAAAAAGAAAAAGGATGCAGTTGATGAAATGGAAAAATATGCTAACTATTACGAATCAAGTGAATCTGTTGGTCGTATTAAGCCACATAGAGTTTTAGCTATTAATAGAGCAGAGGATGAGAATGTAATATCTGTAAGTGTTACACTTCAGCCAGAAAGAGATTTAGAATATTTAGCCTATAAGGTAACTAAGAATAGAGATTCTGTATTTAAGGATGAGCTTAAGGATGCTATAGCTGATTCATATAAGAGATTAATTTCTCCATCAATTGAAAGAGAAATTAGAAGCATTCTAACTGAAAAGAGTGAAGAGCAGGCTATTCATATTTTCTCATTAAATTTAAAGAATTTATTATTACAGCCAGCTATGAAGGGTAAGGTAGTATTAGGTGTTGACCCTGCATTTAGAACAGGCTGTAAGCTTGCAGTTATTTCTCCATCAAGTAGTGTACTTGAAATTGGTGTTATTTATCCTAATGAGAAGCAAAAGGATTATCAGGCTGATCCTAAGCTTGTAGAAGCCTCTAAAAAGAAAATAGTTGAATTAATAAAGAAATATAATGTTGAAATTATCGCAATTGGTAATGGTACTGCAGGTAGAGAAACAGAAAGCTTTATCGCTGAGGTTATTAAGGATAATAAATTAACTGCTAAATATGTTATGGTATCTGAGGCTGGTGCTTCAGTTTATTCAGCATCTGATGTTGCTATAGAGGAATTCCCTGATTTAACAGTAGAAAAGCGTAGTGCTATATCTATCGCAAGAAGAATTCAAGACCCACTTGCTGAGCTAGTAAAGATAGATCCTAAATCTATAGGTGTAGGACAGTATCAGCATGATGTAGGCCAATCAAAGCTTACTAAGAGCCTTGATGAGGTAGTAGAGGATGCCGTTAATAAGGTTGGAGTAAATCTAAATACTGCATCTGTATCATTACTTCAATATGTATCAGGCTTAACTAAGGCAATAGGTAAAAATATAATTGCTTATCGTGAGGAGCATAATGGATTTAAATCACGTGCTGAGCTTAAGAAGGTAGCTAAGCTTGGGCCTAAAACATATGAGCAATGTGTAGGCTTCCTAAGAATATTAGATGCTAAGGAGAAATTCGATATGACTCCTATTCACCCAGAAAGCTATGATAAGGCTAAGAAGCTATTAGATATCTTAGGATTGGATGAATCATATTTAGGTACACCTGAAATAAAGGAAAAGATTGAAGGTATAGATAAAACAAAGGTATCTAAGGAATTAGATATCGATATGTATACCCTAAATGATATCCTAGATGCCTTTATTTCGCCTTTAAGAGATATTAGAGATAGTTATGACGGATTAAAGCTAAGAAGCGATATAATGCATTTTGAGGATATCAAGGTAGGCGATGAGCTTGATGGTGTTGTAAGAAATGTAGTAGATTTCGGTGCCTTCGTTGATTGTGGTGTTAAATATGATGGATTAATTCATATTTCAAAGATGTCTACAAAAAGAATTAATCACCCATCAGATATAGTATCTGTAGGTGATAATGTCCATGCCTATGTAATAGATATCGATTATACTAAGCATAGATTAGGATTATCATTAATAAAAGAATAATTATTGAAAAAATAATAGATTAATATTATAATTTATTTACGGGTGATTCTATGGAAAATTTAAAAACGTTCGTAGAGAATTTCGAAAATGTAATCGGATATATCGCCTTGATTATCGCATTCGTTATTGAAATAATGGGTGTTGTTATAATCACAATTGGTGCGGTTAAATCATTTATTAACTATTTTAGAGATTCTATATTAAAAACTAATCATAGTATAAAAATAGAGCTTGGTAATGCCTTAGCATTAGCCCTTGAATTCAAGATGGGTGCCGAGATATTAAAAACTGTAGTCGTAAGAGAAATGACAGAATTAATTATCCTTGGTGTCGTAATTGTATTAAGAGCTATTCTAGCAGTATTAATTCACTGGGAGATTAAGAATGAAAAGAAGGAATCTGGTGAATACGTTGAGGAGCTATCTTTATTCAATATAAAGAAGAATAAGGAAAAAAGAAAGGCAAAAGAATTAGCTAAGGAAGAAGCTAAAGAAACTGAAGAAGTAAATGAAAAGGATGGTTTGGAATAACCATCTTTTATTTTACTTATCTGTTCAAAAATTCCACTATTTCAAAAAAGTGGAAAAAATGAATAGACAAAATAAGCATTTTGCTATATACTATACTTAGAAAGCATACCGGTAATATGTCAATAGATGAAAATAAATAAATTTTCAGATATTAAGACATATAAGGAAAAACACAAAAGAACCTATACAAGATAGGTTTTAAAACGAGGTATGGTAAATCAAAAGAGAAATTATTGATTCTTGTACAATTGATTTTTACTCAATAATCCATAAATCAATCTAACAAGTTTTCTGGCAGTTAAAGC
>JAEELU010000032.1 GCA_016282815.1 Acholeplasmatales bacterium | reverse complement strand
TACCTTTAAAATCATCACTTGTTTGTATTTTGTAATTTGATTTTTTATCGATTAAATATTCATGGCTATGAACTGGAGAGCCTGCGAGGCATTCATCCTTTATATCACCAATAATTGGCCAATCATTTATCCATTTTACTGGTTCAAGATATACTACTCTTCCATATTCATACATATCTACGAAATGAATGAATGCAAATTCATCATTAGGTAAATCAATTAAGGCACCCTGATGTGGACCAGGTATTTTTGAATCATTTGTTAGCATTACTATTTTTTCCTCATAAGGTCCATAGATATTTTTAGATCTTAATGCAGTTTGCCAACCAGTTTTAACTGATCCTGCAGGTGCTAGTATATAAATATAATCATTACGCTTATAGAATTTAGGTCCTTCGATAGTTGGTTGTGTATTATGTCCATCAAATATGATTTTATAATCAGTTAATCTCTTCTTACAGTCCTCTGTTATTTCAAATACGCCAAGTACTGAATTAAAACCAATTCTTGATTTAACAAATCCCATAACTACATAGCATTTATTATCCATCCAAATTGGACATGGATCCTCATAGCCTGCACCCTCGTAGATTGGCCATAATTCACTCCAGTCACCCTTTTCTATATCAGTACACTCTGATACATATATTCCCTCATCAGGAAATGGAATAAAGGCATAGAATTTATTATTATGGAATCTTAATGATGGAGCCCAAGCACCCTTACCATGATCAACATTTTCAAATCTATCAAATGGTAATTTATCAAATACATATCCAATTATTTTCCAATCTACTAGATTCTTACTCTTTAGTACAGGTACACCAGGTGTATGATTAAAGGATGATGCTATCATATAATAGCTATCCTTATACCTAATTACATCTGGATCAGAATAATCTGATAATATAATTGGATTATGATAAATCATAAAATCAACCCCTAAAATAATCTAATAATATCGTTTATCGTTACATAAACAAATAAAACCATTAATAAAATAAAGAATACATTATTAATAATAGCTTCAACTTTCTTAGAAATCTTCTTTCTTGTAATCTTTTCAATTAGTAAGAATAATATTCTTCCACCATCTAATGCAGGTATTGGTAATAAGTTAACAATACCAATATTAACTGATAACATTGCCATAAATGATAATAGGGCTAAGAATCCTTGATTAATATATTTTTCAACAATTCCAAAGATACCAACAAAGCTAGATAAGTTACCAACTCCAACTTGTCTTACATCACTTGGAGCAATTAATAGCTTTAAAGTTCTGAAAATTAATGTAAAATCATGACCGAAATTAACAAATGCTTGTCCTAATGATCTACCAAAATCAAAATGCATAACAGGTGAAATTCCAATGTAATGCTCTATAGGAGCAATACCTTGATTTTCTAAAACTTCATATGTATATGGCTCAATAATCTTAGCTTCCTCATAGCTTATCTTTTTATATGTATCATTTGTCTTATGATAATATTCAAATAATATTGTATGAGAACCTGTTCTTAAATGATTATCAGCTTTTGTTTGATCAAATAAGCGTGATATTTCACCCCATACATTATCACCAAATGTAGATAATTGATATATTGTATCATCAATCTTAATACCAGTTAATATATCTCCTGTAGCTAAAGCATTCTCATAATTCTTATCAGTTCTAGTTTTATATCTTAATGCTAAAGCACCTACCTCAACACCTTTAATATCAGTATTTGGTACAGTAACAAGCTTCATTTTATCTTGCTTTACAGATAAATTAGATAAACCAATTGAATTGATAATAGTTGTAGACTCTAAAGTCTGCTTTTGAGATACACCATTTCTTTCAATAGTTATGCTAATTGTAGTTCCATAACCTTCATATATTTTCTTAGTTTCAGATTGGAAATCATTCCATGTAGAAATATCAATATCATTTACTTTAGTAATTTTATCTCCAGCCTCAAGTAATCCATATGATGGATATGCATCACCAGATATAGCACCAATAGCACTAGAATTATAATTAGGTACACCAGTTCCAAATGCAACAATAATATAAATTACAATTGCTAAAACGAAATTCATGAATGCTCCTGCAAATAAAGTTGCGAAGCGTGCAAATCCATTTTTAGAATCAATTGTTCTATCGTATGGTGCTATTTGCATTCTCTTATCCTTTTCGAAGATATAAATAGCATCATTATTTACTACATAATATTTTTCTTCACCATCAACATCAAGTGTAATATATAGATTTTCACCTGTTTTACCAACTAAATCTATATTTAATACCTTACCTCTTACATGTGCATCTCTTTTGGCATCAAGTACTATTTCATAGCAGTTGCCATTTTCATCTAAATTTAAACCGATTGAATCCTCATTCTTGATTAAATCATCAAGTGGCTCTTCACCAGCCATAGATACGAATCCACCAATAGGTATTGCACGTATACAGAATGTAGTTTCCTTAAATTTATGCTTATAAATTACTGGCCCCATACCAATAGAGAATTCATGACATAAAATACCAGCTCTTTTAGCTACTACTAAATGTCCTAGCTCATGGACAGTAATTATAATACCAATTATTAATATAAACGCAATGATACTCACTAATACTAGTGGGAATCCAGATAGCGCTAAAAACATATATTAATCACCATACTTCTTAATTATTTTATTAATGATTTCATAGCTTACTCTAATTACATTCTCAAGATTATAATCTATCTTAGCATATTCATCATTATGAATTTCCTCATAGATTATTCTTTCGATATCTAAGAATTCTATTTTGTCATTTAAGAATAAGCTTACTGCAGCCTCATTTGAGGCATTTAATACAGCATAATATATTCCACCCTTAGATGCTGCATAATATGCATATTCTAAGCATGGATATCTATCCTTCGATAGCTCCTCAAAATGAAGATTAAGGCCAAATAGATTAAGTCTATTAACCTCAAGCTTTTCTCTTTTAGGATAATTAAGTGCATATGAAATAGGATTATGCATATCACTTACACCTAAATGAGCCTTAATTGAGCCATCATTATATTCAACCATAGAATGAACGATGCTTTCCTTATGTAGAATAGTATCGATTTTTTCATAAGGCATATCAAATAAATAATGAGCCTCTATTACCTCAAAGCCCTTATTCATCATAGTTGCACTGTCGATTGTTATTTTACTGCCCATACTCCAGTTTGGATGCTTAAGTGCAGCTTCCTTTTTTACACCAACAAGCTCTTCTCTTGTTTTATCTCTAAATGATCCACCTGATGCAGTAATAATTAATCTTTTTACCTCATCATGCTTTTCACCCTGAAGGCATTGTAAAATAGCCGAATGCTCTGAATCAATAGGTACTAAATCAACCTTATATTCTTTTACTAAGCCTTTTATTAAATCACCTGCAACAACAAGTGTTTCCTTATTTGCAAGACAAATTGTTTTACGAGCCTTAATTGCACTTACTGTAGGTAATAATCCTGATATACCAACAAGTGCATTAACAAATACCTCATTATCGTATTTTTTATATTCGGAAACCTTAATTAATCCTTCATCACCAAAATATTCAATTGGCTTGTAAGATAATTCAGGCTTTTCATTTGTTCTATAAGCTACTATTTCAGGCTTAAATTCTTCTATTACCTTTTTAGCAAGCTCTAAATTCCTACCAACTGTTAATCCGATAACCTTAAATTCGTTTGGATTATTTCTAGCTATATCAAGTGTCTGCATACCGATAGAGCCTAGGCTACCTGCTATATATAAATATTTCATATAAATAGGCTAACCTGTGGAATTGGAATAATTGGTGCATATAGCTTCATTTCGCATATTATAAATAATATAAATATTGCAGACGCGAAGAATGCTGAGTCAAATCTATCAAGTACACCACCATGTCCTGGGAATACCTGTGAATAATCCTTAATACCATAGTTTCTTTTTAGCTTGGAAGCAACTAAATCTCCAATTTGTGAGCACACAGAGATACTTCCTGATAGAATTAAGGCAAATATTATTTTACCTGGAATCGAGAAATTCTGATATTCGAATACTCCTTGGAAGAAATCCACTGCTTCTCCACCATGGAATGGAGCTGAAATATATTGGTAAAAGAATATAATTGCAAAA
This sequence comes from Acholeplasmatales bacterium, assembly GCA_016282815.1. GTDB lineage: Bacteria > Bacillota_I > Bacilli_A > Acholeplasmatales > Anaeroplasmataceae > Anaeroplasma. Next base: position 3,552 of record JAEELU010000032.1, on the reverse strand, counting down.
CCAACGATTGAAGCAACGATTGATCCACCAATCGCACCCTCCCAAGTCTTTTTAGGAGAGATTGTAGGTGCCATTTTATGCTTACCAAGTGCCATACCAAATACTAAAGCAAATGTATCTGTAGCAATTGTTATACTGAATAGATAAACAATAAATCTTACACCTAGATGTCTTAATACTGTTAAAGCACCTGCACATACGCCAACATATATTATTGCAGTATATATTCTACCTACATCTGAAACCTCAAGCTCTGTAGATAATGTCATCGTTGCCATAAATATGATGAACATAGCAATAAATACTGTAATAGGTGACATGAATAGCTCTAAATGCGTTAATTCAAGTAAATTTCTAATTAATGAATCTGTTATATTAAAATATTCTGATGCGTAATTTAATATTGAAAAATATAAAAGTATTGTAAATACAACGGTCATTATCCTTACGGTTGTACTATAATAGTGACCCTTCTTCTCATACATATTTAATATTTCTACTGTTGCAGCAACAGCTAAAATACCTAAAATTATTTCGAATACACGAAGTAAGCAAGGTACAATTACTGCAGGTATTAAAATGATTAATAAAACTAATCCTGTTATAATTCTTTTTTTCATAGGATTTCATCCTTTCAATTGTATATACAATTTTTTAAATTATAGCATTATATAAGCTAAAAATCTATATATTTTAAAATATATAGACCTTAGAAAATATAAAAAAATGGCCAAATTATTACATTTGACCATAATTGATTTAGATTGTCATTAAATCTTCGTTCTTCTTCTTAGTAATATCTTCTATTTTACTAATCTTAGAATCAGTAAGCTTTTGAATATCATCTAAAGCACTCTTTTCATCGTCTTCAGGAAGCTCAAGCTTTTTAATTTCATCATTCATATCACGTCTAATGTTTCTGATATGAACCTTAGCTGTTTCCTCCATCTTACCAACTAGCTTCACAAGCTCACGTCTTCTTTCCTCTGTCATCTTAGGTAATATTAATCTAATACCATTTCCATCTGATTGAGGAGTTAAGCCTAGTGGAGATGCTAAAATTGCAGATTCAATAAGCTTAATTGAGCTCTTATCATAAGGCTTAATATATATTTGATTAGCTTCAGGAATAGAAATTGAAGATAATTGCTTTACAGGAGTTGGAACACCATAGTAGTCAATTGAAATTGAATCAAGTAGATTTGCAGAAGCTCTACCTGTTCTAACTGTAGTTAATTCCTTTTCATATCCTGCGATTGAATTATCCATTTTTTCTTCGCCCTCTAGAAGAGCCATTTCTAATTCTTCCATAATTTCCTCCTACTCAACTGTTACAAGGGTACCAATCTTTTCACCCTTAACAGCCTTAACTATATTTCCCTGTTCGTTCATATTAAATACAATAAGCTTCATTTTATTATCCTTACATAATGATGCAGCAGTTGAATCCATAACCATTAGGTTACGAGCTAAGATTTCGTTAAATGTTAATGTTTCAAAAAGCTTAGCATTTGGATTCTTACGAGGGTCAGAATCATATACACCCTCTGTTTTATTTTTAGCCATTAATACTACCTCAGCATTGATTTCTGTTGCACGTAGTACGCAAGCTGTATCAGTTGAAAAGTATGGGCTACCTAAACCACCGATGAAAATTGTAACGATACCCTTTTCAAGGTGATGAATTGCCTTTCTTCTAATATATGGCTCAGCTACTTGATTCATTTGAAGTGCTGTCATACAACGGCTACTTACTCCAAGCTTCTCTAAAGAATCTTGAAGAGCTAAACCGTTCATCATTGTTGCAAGCATACCCATATAGTCTGCTTGAGCACGATCCATGCCTAATTCCTCAGCTGTTTTTCCTCTCCAAATGTTACCGCCACCTACAACGATACCAACCTCTACACCTAAATCGTGTACATCCTTGATTTGCTTTGCGATAGCAAGTACAGTTTTTGGATCAATTCCACTTGCGGCTGAATCACCCTTTAGGGCTTCGCCAGATAATTTTAATAAAACTCGCTTATACATATTATCCTCCATGATTTTACAAAAATAGGGGAGTATACGCTCCCCATATAAATATTAATTGAATTGAGCAGATTGAGCAGCTACTTCAGCAGCAAAATCAGTTTCAACTTTTTCAATACCCTCGCCAACCTCAAGACGAACGAAAGTTACAACAGCGCTCTTAGCACCCTTTACGTAAACCTCTACAGTTTGATCAGGATTCTTAACAAATGCTTGAGATAATAAACAGATTTCCTTTAGGTTCTTGTCTAAACGACCTGGAACGATTCTTTCTGCAATAATATTTTCAGGCTTTGGTTTAGCAGATGTTGCATTCTCATTTAATGCAGCAGCTAAAATTACTTCTCTTTCCTTAGCGATTACATCAGCAGGAATATCATCCTTTGATACATACTTAGGTGATAATGCAGCAATGTGCATAGCTACATCCTTAGCAACAGCTTCGTCATTACCATCAACGATAACAACAGAAACGATTCTACCACCCATATGCTTGTAAGCACCAAAAACTTGAGCATCAGTCTTCTCTAAAACTGTATCTCTTCTTAAAGAAATCTTTTCACCGATAACACCTGAAGCCTCTAGAATAATAGTAGCTAGGTCCTTACCATTAGATTCAACCTTTAATGCACACTCAGTACATTTAGCATCAGAATTAACTAAGATTTCACCAACTGTAGCTAATAAATCAGTGAACTTAGCGTTTTGAGCAACGAAGTCAGTTTGTGAATTTAATTCGAATAAAACACACTTGTTACCCTTTATAGCATAAGAGCATAGACCTTCAGCAGCAACAGCGCCTTCCTTCTTAACAGCCTTAGCAATACCACGCTCACGTAACCAAGTTACAGCCTCTTCCATATTGCCATCTGTTGCAGTTAATGCCTTTTTACAGTCCATCATACCTGCAGAAGTCTTTTCTCTTAAATCCTTTACCATTTGAGCAGTTATATTTGCCATGTTAAAATCCTCTCTTTACTCTTGAGTCTTAGCTTCTTCAGCTTTTTCAGTCTTTTCAGCCTTTGGCTTTCTTGGAGCAGTCTTCTTAGCTGGTGCCTTCTTGGCAGGAGCTTCCTTAGCTGCATCCTCCTTAGCTTCCTTTTGGATTTCTTCAGCTTGGTTAATTTGGTCTTGAGAATCATCAAACTTCTCAACTACACCACCATTAGCTTCGATTACAGCGTTAGCCATAACCCAAGTAACTAGCTTAACAGCTCTGATTGCGTCATCATTAGCTGGGATTACATAATCAACATCATCAGGATCGCAGTTTGTATCAACGATACCGAATACTGGAATATTTAACTTTCTTGCTTCTAAAATAGCATTGTGCTCCTTACGTGGATCAACGATGAATAAAGCATCTGGAAGCTTCTTCATTTCCTTGATACCGCCTAAGAACTTCTCTAACTTATCTCTTTCAGCGATTAATTTGATAACTTCCTTCTTAGGTAGCTTTTCAAATTCGCCATCTTCTTCCATCTTATAAAGATCTTGAAGCTTCTTAATTCTCTTTCT
>JAEELU010000004.1 GCA_016282815.1 Acholeplasmatales bacterium | reverse complement strand
GGATATCCTTATGCATCTTCTAAGACTGTAACAATAACTAAATCATATTTTACTGAGGCTCTAGAATTAACTCGTGCAAGCCAAGGCTATAGTGAAGATTTCGATAATTCATTCAGAAAATGCTTAAAGACTAATTTAAAGGCTTCATATCCTGATTTATCAGATGCAGATTTTGATAGCTTATTTAATGATGTTTATGGTCATATTGCAGGTTTAGCTCAATTTAGTGCAGTAAAAGCTGACACTGCTAAAAATATGAGAAATCTATTTGTAGATTTTGCAAAGCAATTATCAGGTAAGGCAACTGGTACATCTAAGATGGTTTATTATTATAAAATGCTAGAATCATTATATAATTTCCAAAGTGAAGCTAAAACTGAAATGAAGCAGTTTAGAGTTAATATGAAAAAGCTATTAGATAAATATGCAGGATATGCAACTATAATGGCACAATTCTGTTCAGGTATAGATAAGAGTGAAATCACAAGTTCTTATAATGACGCATATGAATATATTAAGAATAATGATAATATGAGAAAGGTTGGAAAAAACCAGGATTATTGTTACACAATAAATTCAAATATAGCAGCTAATGTAGTAAGATGCTCATTTGATAAGGGCTTTACTGATGCAGGAAAGAATAAGTGTTCATTCTGGTATAATTATAAAACATATAATGAAGAAACTGATCAAACTATAGATGTAGTTAATAATTCTAAATTATTATCAGATGCTAATTTAAGTATTATTCATGCACGTGCTGTAAATATACTTCAGTATAGTGGTAAATCTGGAGATGTATCATTATTCTCATATTTCCAATCTAAAGGAATAATCACTTCAAATATGACAAAAAAATATAATGGAACTCAAGCAATTACTTCATATACTGGTATTAATGATCCTTCATCATCTAGCTTTAATGTAATATGTACATCAATTGGTGTTGGTAATTACTTCGATTATGGAACGACTTATTCATATAAGGGCTCTAGGGATAGTGGCTGTTGGAGTGCAAGAGAGGCTTCTGGTACAATATTCGATTTAGCATCAAATAAATCAGCAGATAATCATATTAATCGTATGGCAAGATATGATGAATCACATTGGTATTGGTCAACAGATGAGCATTGGGCATTCGAAGAATATATAACTGGTAAAATAGCTTATGCTATTGTAAGAGCTTAAATTAATAATGGAAGAAAATAAAAAAGAATCTTGGCTTGAAAGAATGGATAGAAAAGCTAAGGACAAAGGAAATAAAATTAATTTGTTATGGCAGATTATTAAATTCACTATTGTAAGCCTTGGTGTAACCATTATTCAAATAGGCTTAGTTAATCTCTTATATTTTTTAATGAAAGGATATAATGAAAAATTACCTGATTTTTTAGCAAATATATTTACTGAAGATATAATGGGACAAGGTCATTCAAATTGGGGATATATTTTACCATTCTTTTTGTCAAACGCTATAGCAAATACATTCGGTTATTTTGTTAATAAAAGTAAAACATTTAGATCAAATGCACCTATATGGCATTATTTTCTATATATAATTATTTTGATAATATTGATATTGTTTACAACCTGGCTACAAGGCTTAATTGTAAATTCTATGAATAATGCTAATTTAGAAGGTATAGCACCAACTTTAGCATCTATTGTTGCCGGAACAGTACAATTTATAGTTATATTTCCATTACAAAAATTTGTATTATTAAGAAATAAACAAATTGAAAATGAATAATATATTAATTTATTAAGAAAAAGATTATGAGGAATACACAATTTCCCATAATCTTTTTTTCTATTATTGTTGACTTTTTGATTGAAATAGATAGAATATCTAATAGTGTTAGATAAAATTACTAACCATGTTAGATAAAGAGGTGATTAATTACATGACTGGTGAAGAATATTTTGAAAGAATAAGTGAGATTCTTAAAAAATGTGGTAATGCTAGATTTGAACATAATGAAGGATTTCATGGCTTTGTCCCAGTATTATTTGAGCTTTCTAAAAGAAATGAGGGTATGACTGCTGGTGAGATTGCAAATATGTTTAAAGTTACTACAGCTAGAGTAGCTAGAATGTTAAATACATTAGAAGAAAAGAAATATATTGAAAGAATAAAGGATAATAATGATAAAAGAATTATTAACGTTATGATTACAGATTTAGGCAAGAAATATTTATGTGATTTTAAAAAGCAAAGGCTTGAAGATATTTCTTATGCTATAGATGGAATTTCAGATGAGAATTTAGATGTTTTCTTTCATGTTACTGAAAAGATGTTGGAAAGATTTTGTGAATTAAGGAGAAAAAATAATGTTTAAATTATATAAAAGATTTAGTGCACGAGATTGGATTTTTATATTATTAATTATTGGATTAACTATATTATCAGTATTTTTCACAATGCAATTAGTAGATTGTATTCAGGATATTATAGCTTCAATTACTAATATTAATTTTAAAAACCATCCAGAGGAATTATTTAAAGATACATATGAGGGATTATATCCTATTTATCAAAATGGTGGTTGGAGTGGTATTAAAGAATTTGCTTTAACACTTGGTGATAATGGTAAAGCTATCGTTGATTATGTGGATAGAATAGAAAATGCAAGCGTAAATGATATTTGGAAATTTGGTGGAATTATGCTTGCATATGCATTTGGTTCAATGATTGTTCAAGGTATTATATCAGTTCTTGCTTCATTTGTTGCTGCTAATCTTACTACAAGAGTAAGAGAAGAATTATATAAGAAAATAGAATCATTCTCTTTACAAGAAATAGATAAATTCTCTACATCATCTTTAGTAACAAGAACTACTAATGATTTACATCAAATTCAAATGGCAAATCTGATGACTATGAGAATGATCTTCCAAGCGCCAGTTACTGCTATATGGGCTTTAATTAAATTCTCTAATTCAGCAACATCATTGTCATATGCTACTATAATTGGTATTGTTAGTATCGTATTAGTTATTGGAACAATTATGTTCTTTGCTATACCAAAATTTAAGATTATGCAAAAATTAACAGATAGCTTAAATCAAGTAACTAGAGATAATTTAACTGGTATAAGAATTGTTAGAGCTTATAATGCTGAGGATTATGAAGAAAAAAGATTTGATAATGCTAATATCAAATTCACTAAAGCTCAAATATTTACTGGTAGATTAATGAGTCTTATGAGTCCAGTTATAACCATAGTTATGAATGGATTAAGCTTAGCTATTTATGTAATAGGTGCTTATTTAATAAATGATGGTAAAATTTTATATTCAGAGGTTGTAGCTTCTGTAATGCTATCTAGTCAAATAATAATGTCATTTATGATGATATTAATGCTATTTATTATGTGGCCAAGAGCTCTTGTTGCTGCACAAAGAATAAATGAAGTATTAGAAACTAATCCTTCAATAGTTAATCCAAAGGAAGAAAAGGATTTTATTGAAAAGGGTACAGTAGAATTTAAAAATGTGTCATTTAAATATCCTAAGGCAGAAGGTAATGTTTTAGAAAATATAACATTTAAAGTAAATAAAGGTGAGACACTTGCAATAATAGGTTCTACATCATCAGGTAAAACAACAATCATTAATATGATTTCTAGATTATATGATGCTTCTGAAGGAGAAGTGTTAGTTGATGGTGTTAATGTAAAGGATGTTAATTTAGAAAAATTAAGAAGCCATATTGGATTTGTTCCACAAAAAGGATTCTTATTTAATGGAACTATAAAGGAAAATATTTCATTTGGTAGTGATATTATTGATGAAGAAAGAGTAAAATTTGCAGCTAGTGTTGCATGTGCAAGTGATTTTATTGAAGAAAAAGATGAAAAATATGATTATGTTATAAGCCAAGGTGGTAAGAATGTATCTGGTGGACAACGTCAAAGATTATGTATTGCTAGATGTGTTTATTTATCTCCTGAAATATATATCTTTGATGATTCATTCTCTGCACTTGATTATAAAACTGATAAAAAGCTTAGAGAAAATCTTAATAATTTAGATAAGGAAGCAACTAAAATAATAGTTGCTCAAAGAATAGGAACTATTATGGATGCTGATAAGATTATGGTTTTAGAAAATGGAGGCATAGTGGGATTTGGAAAGCATCAGGATTTAATTCATAATTGTGAGGTATATAAAGAAATAGCATTATCACAATTATCTAGAGAGGAGTTGGGATTATGATGAGAGCTCATCCTCAAAATATGAAGTCTAAGAAAAAGGTAAATAAGGATTCATATTCAAATTTAATTAAGTCATTAAAGCCTTATTTAATACCTATATTAATTTCAATGATATTTGTTATAGCAAGTGTAGTTTTATCTATATTAGCTCCACAGGTGTTAAAGGATTTAACAAATCAAATTCAAAGTGGATCTGCAACAGGATCAGTTAATTTAGATAAGGTTTGGTCTTTAGCAACAACAATGATAATAATGTATGTTGCTAATGCAGTAATGGCATTTTTATCAGGAATGATAATGACTACTGTTACCCAAAGATATGGATATCATTTAAGAAAAGATATTATTGTTAAAATTAATAAAATGCCATTAAGTTATTTTGATAAGAATCCATATGGTGATACATTATCAAGAGTAACAAATGATGTTGATACTATATCACAAAGCTTACAACAATCAATTACTATGTTACTTCAATCAATAGTAATGCTAATTGGTGTATTAATTGCAATGTTCATTTCAAATTGGATTATGGCTTTAACAGTTTTAGCAACATTACCACTTGCTATATTACAAACAGTATTTGTAACTAAGCTTGCTATACCACATTTTAGAGAAAGACAAAAATCTACTGGTAAGGTAAATGCTATAGTGGAAGAGAACTTTACTGGTGCTTTAATCATCAAATTATTTAATTCTGAAAAAAGAAAAGAAGCTAAGTTTAATGAAGAAAATCAGAATTTAAGACACATAATGATTAAAGCACAAATATTTGGTGGAATGATGATGCCAATAATGATATTTATTTCATATTTCGCATATGTGGCTGTATGTGTTGTAGGTGGTCTATTAATGGCTCATGATATGGGTGTTACTTTTGGTATGATTTCAGCATTCTTAGTATATGTAAATTTATTCCAATCACCATTATCTCAACTTGCTCAATCAATGAATACAGTTCAAATGGCCGCAGCTGCATCTGATAGAGTATTTGAATTATTAAAGCAAGAAGAAGAAATAAATGAAGATGATAAAGAATATAAATTACTTACTACAAATAATAATATAAAGGGTAAGGTTGAATTCAAAAATGTTAGATTTGGTTATAATCCTGATAAAATAATTATCCCTAATTTCTCAGCGACAATAGAACCTGGTATGAAGGTTGCGATAGTAGGACCAACAGGTGCTGGTAAAACTACTTTAGTTAATTTATTAATGAGATTTTATGATATTAATGATGGTGATATATTGATTGATGGTGTTTCTATATTTGATATGTCAAGGAAGGAATTAAGAAATATTTTTGGTATGGTACTTCAGGATGCTTGGATATTTGAAGGAACAATAAAAGAAAATATTGTTTATTCAAAAGCTGATGTATCAGATGATGAATTAGATAAAGCATTATATAATTCATCATTACATCATTATGTAGACACATTAGAAAATAAAGAAAATACTTATTTATCAGGTGAAAATAGCCTATCACAAGGTCAAAAGCAGCTTGTTACAATAGCAAGAGCATTTGTTGAAAATGCTCCACTTATGATACTTGATGAAGCAACTAGTAATGTTGATACAAGAACTGAAATTCAAATTCAAAATGCGATGGATAATTTAACTCATGGAAGAACATCATTTGTTATTGCTCATAGATTATCTACAATAAAAAATGCAGATTTAATATTGGTAATGAAGGATGGAAATATCATCGAAAAAGGTAACCATGAGGAATTGATGGCATTAAAAGGCTTTTATGAATCATTATATAATTCACAATTTACAGAGGAATCAGAATAATTAAAAATATTTAGAATATCTATTATTAATCTCCGTTTTGAGCTTATAATTATTGTATTTTAAAATATATATTTTATAATTAATTTAATAAGGGTCATAAAAAATTTGGAAATACTATTTCAAAACGGAGGTTAATATTTATGATTACATCTATTATTTTAATGTGTATTTCAGGATGCTTACTTGTTTGGTATATAATATCAAAATGCGAGAAGTATGATTTAAAGGAATTATTCCTTAAGATAGCTATATCCTTTTTATTTGTTGTAGTAGCTATTGTTTCCTCATTTAGATCTGGTAAATTTACTATATTTAACGTATTAGTAATTACTGGATTATTATTAGGATTACTTGGAGATGTATTCTTAGATTTAAAATATGTCGATAAGGAAAGAGAATTAGGATATACATATGCTGGCTTTATAGTATTTGGTATAGGTCATATATTATTTATTACAGCATTATGCTTAAATTATTATCAAAATGGTGGAATATTATTTATTATTTTACCAATAATAACATCAATATTATTAGCAGCATTAACTATATTACTTGAAAAGCCATTAAAGCTTAAATATGGTAAAATGAAGCTTATATCATTTTGTTATGCTATATGCTTATTTGGTTCAGTATCCTTTAGCTTGTTTTTATCAATTCAAAACGGATTTCAAATCACATCACTTACAATGTTCTTTATAGGCTCAGTATTATTTACTTTATCTGATTTAGTATTATCAGGAACATTCTTTGGTGAGGGTAAGGAAAGGCCAATCGATTTTATATTAAATTATTCAACATATTATAGTGCCCAATTTGTGATTGCGTTTATGTTGTTATTTGCATAATAAAAACTCTTCGTTTGAAGAGCTTTTTTTATTGTGATACGAATAGAATAAGTGGAAATATTGCAAGTAGATACAAGCCGATAATTGCGCTTATAAGCTTAAAGCTTGATGGCGTATTTTCATATTTAGATTTTGGCTTTTCATAGTATCTAAATAGAAAACTTATAATTATTAAACCAATAATACCTACTGCAGAAACAACGAAGGTTAATGGAAATATTTTTTGAAATGCACTAGATTTTGTGGAATAGACAACTCCACCATAAATCCAGGCACTAATATCCATAAATAGACAAATTAGCGCACCAATTAAATTGTTTTTCATTGTTATCACCTTATCTTTATTATACGTTTACATTAATAAATTGTAAACAAATAGTGAAATATGTTATATTATTATATGGTTAGAAAAGACTGGTGATAGGATGAAAAGGAACCTTATTGATTTTTGTAAGAGTAGAATTAATAATTTATCAATTGTTGGTAATACTATACAAAGATATAGAATGTTACATTATGTAATTCTTTTTTTAGTAACTGTACTTGAGATCTTTTTTATAATTTACTGGGGTATAAATACTAAAAATTATACAAGTGCTAAATCATTAACATATTTATTTTCTTATATAATATTATTAGTGGCTTCTATAGCATCATTAATAGTATTAGTTATAAACGAAAAGAAGAAAATACCATTTAAGTATTTAGGATTATTTATCCATGCATATGGCTTTATATTAATGGCTTGGGCAACAGTAATAGCCATTATGGATTTATCTTCCGGTAATGGACCAATAGTATTATTTACAATAAGCCTAGTAATGTGTGCATTCCTATTACTTGATTCTATATTTTATATATTCCTAACATTTATAGCATATGCAATTATTTTTATTTTCTCAATCGTTGATGGATATCCATTTTTTTCTAACGCTGCAGTTTATATAAATGTTTCTATTTTTGTATTATCTGCAATATTATCATCTATTAGAAATTACAATATTAGTATTAATGAAGCTAGACAAAGAGAATATTTAAAGAGGATATCTTATACTGATGAATTAACAGGCTTAGGTAATGAGACTGCTTATTATAAGATGATTGAAGAGCTAACAACTGAAATAAATAAAAATACAGCTAATTTTGGTATAGTTGTATTAGATTTAAATAACCTTAAGCATACTAATGATCAATATGGACATAGATTTGGATGTCATTTGGTTGTTACATGTGGGCACATATTACCATCAATATTTCCATCAAGTAGGCATTATCATATTGGTGGAGATGAATTTGTTGTGATTGTTACAGGTGAGGATTTAATTCATGTTGAGGATAGATTATTAGATTTTGAGAAGAAGCTTGATTATACAAAGGTAGAATTTGAAGATCATGAATTATTATTATCTGTAGCCAAGGGTTATGCTTATCATAAGGGTAGTGATACCTATAATGAAACATTCCAAATAGCTGATATGGATATGTATAAGAACAAGGAATTGATGAAGGAAAAATATAATATTGCTATAAGACAAAAGGATAGAGATTATAGCCAGCTATAGTTATCATAAAATTCACTGATGAATTCAGTGGATTTTTTTGTTATAATGGTTTTTGGTTAAAAGGATGGAGAAAATATGGGAAAAAGGAAAATTAGATTTGCATTATTGTTATCATTAATGTTTATATTTGTAATTACACTTGTATCCTGCTCGCAGGGTCAGACAGGAACTACAACTACAGCAGGTAGTGATGCTTCAACAACATTAGTGCCTACTACGACAACTGAACCAACAAAGGAGGATATTACTATTTTATATACTAACGATATACATGGATATATCGCTAATACTTTAAAGGATAGTAATAACCCAGGATTAAGATTAGATAGTATTTCTGCATATAGAAAGAAGCTTATTAATGAAAAGAAGAATGTTCTTTTATTTGATTGTGGTGATGAAATACAGGGTTCTGTATATGGCGCTTTAGATAAGGGTGTTGAAATGGTCGGCATAATGAATAAGGTAGGCTTTGATCTTGCAACACCTGGAAATCATGATTATGATTTTGGTATGGATGGCTTTAATAGAATAGTTAGTAGTGCAAGCTATAAATTTATATCATGTAATTTTAGATCATTAGAAACTAATAAAACTGTTTTAGATTCATCTAAAACATTTGAAATTGGTGGAGTAAAAATAGGCGTTGTTGGTATTACAACACCTGAAACATTAACATCATCTACTCCAGCATTCTTCCAAAATGATAAGGGTGAATTCATTTATACATTTGATGGTGTTTCAGATAGAAATGATTTATATACCTCAGTACAAAATGCTATAGATGAAATAAGGAATAAGGTTAATTATGTTATAGCATTAGGACATTTAGGTGTCGCAGCTGACGATGAAAAGCTTGGAACTAGAAGTATTGATGTAATCAATAATACTACTGGACTTGACGCTTTTATAGATGGACATTCTCATACATTAATGGAGAAGGAAATTGTTAAAACTAAGGATAATAAGGATTGCCTATTAACTCAAACAGGCTGTTATTTAGATGGCTTTGGTGAAATGACTATTAGTAAGGATGGAGTATTCTCAACTAAGATTATTAATAGCGTAGATGAAAGAGACGATAGTGTTACAGCATTAGAGGATCAATTAATTGCTCATGTTAATCAGGAGCTAGGTGAGAAAATAGCTACATTAGATAAGCCATTATATATTACAAGCCCTGATAATCTTAATCAAAGATTAGTTCGTGCAAGAGAAACTAATTTAGGTGATTTCGTTGCTGATAGTATCTATTGGTATATCAATGATTACAAGGCGTTAGATTGTGATATAGCATTTAATAATGGTGGCGGAATAAGAGCGAATATCGATAGTGGAGATGTAACATATTTAAGTGCTAAAACAGTAGAACCATTTGGTAATCAAATATGTGTAGTTAAAACTAAGGGTATTAATATTAAGAATGCTTTAGAAATGGGACTATCAGTATTTGAGGGTTGGAATACAGAATGGAATTGCCCAGCTGAAACTGGAGGCTTCCTACAGGTTGCTGGTATTAAATTTCAGGCTGATGCGAATGTTAAAAGCTCTGTTAAGACTGATGATAAAGGTATGTTTAAATCAGTAGATGGTGATTATAGAGTAAAAAATATAATGGTTTATAATAAGCAAACTAGTGCATATGAGCCACTTGATGAGAATAAGGAATATACAGTATCTGGTATTAATTATATTTTAAGAAATAGCGGTAATGGATTATCAATGTTTAATGATTCAACTGTAGTATTAGATTATATCGCAGAGGATTATATGGTTTTAGCTGATTATATGAAGGCATTTAATGGTAATGTTAATAATGCTAATACACCATTAAAGAAATATGCTAATTATTTACTAGATTATGAGACTCCTAGTGGATCAGGAAGAATTAAATTATTAAATCTACAGTAAAAATAAAAGACGATTTCGAAATCGTCTTTTTTTAATTATTTAAATATAACAGTTTTAGCTAAATTGCTTAGGTAATCTAGATTATAATAATTTGAATAATCTCCAACTATTACATCAGTTCCATCAGCCTTCTTAGGAATGTCAGGATGAGTCGTGTCAGGATGCTCAATGAAATGATCACATACATATTTTCTTTCATAATCGATACCACCTAAGGTTGTAGGTGACAAAACGTTGAATGGAGCTGCAAATCTATATATGAAGCCTAATGCGTTAGAGTGCATCAAAATAGCACAAGAGCCACCACCAGAGTTATCTCCAACAACTGGAATACCATAATCATGTAAATAGATTGGTGTTATACCACCACATGAGAATGCATTAATTGATGTTATAACAAATATCTTTAAATCACCAACTGCATCATAGCTATCATCATTCTCATCGAATTTTCTATCTAGGTTTCTATCAATCTTAAATTTTGTAGTAGTAATATTATTATCAAGCTGATTTCTAGTGAAGAACGAATTACGTCCTTCCTTATTCTTGGCTAATAATGATACAACATACATAAGCTCATCAGAAGAACCACCTGAATTTCCAGCAATATCAATAGCGACATATTTAATATTAGGATTTGCGTGTGCTCTTTCTAGTCCCTTAAATACAGCCGCTACAGAGCCACCCTTTTCACTAGTATAAGGTATTTCATTTGTTTCACCATTATAATATGAAGCCCAATCGTCATTTTTATGACCATCACCCGAAAAATCATCTAAGCATATGATTGCAATGTCATCCTTTTCATAATATGTTTTAGTACCTCGTAGATTAACACTTTCTGTTCCTAAAGCATCCTTTCTAAAATATCTAGGATATGAAGGTGACATAGTATGTGTATTTTCTAAGGCTGTGTAAGCTAATTCCTCGTAGCCAGCACCCTTTATTTCTGTAGAAAGAGTGACAAGTGTATTTGTAATATCACTATTAAACCAGCTAACTAAACCAGTATCGGTGCTACTGCTAAAAAGATTATTGTTGATGGTTAGACGAGTATGTCCTCCATCATGGACTAGCTGACCTAATGTCTCAAGTCCTAGCATATATTTTCCAATATTCTGGCTATGTAGGTATTCCTTAATAATTCTACCAAGAGGTCTTTGATCAAGTGCCTTATCTAATCCGTATGATAAATCATAATATTTTTCTAATGCTGTCCTTCCAGGCCTTCCTGCAAAATGATCATAGAATAGGCAGAAGGAATTATATGTAAAATCCATATAATTTTGTGTAGCTGGTGTTTTAAAAATATCATCATTATAATTTTCTAGCTCTCTAAAATCCTCTTTAGCTTCACCATTTATAATATATAAATCCTTCCTGTTATAAGCACTATATAATAAATTCATTCCAGAAAACATATCACTTAAAACATTCACTGGTAGATAAACATCATTATTGTCTCCGTAAATATCGATAGAATAGTTATTAAAATCTATATATTTTGGATGAGATATTTCATTTGATGTAACACTTTCTATTTTAATCCATGGTGAACCATCAAATGATGTAGATTCACCAGTCTTAATGAAGCTGCTAGTATTAATGAATTTACTGAAATGTGCTGAGGATAGATAATTATCCTTAACATTAATTGTCATATTCGCATCACGAGGTGATGTTATAGTATAGTGAATATTATCAGCTGTTGTTACTGCTAAATCACTAAGCTCCTTTGAATCTGATTTTTTAAGAAGAAGCTCATAATAATCCTTTATTCCAAGATATGGAATCTCAGGGCTATTTTCGTAAAATCTTATTTTATGATCCTCACTACTATCCTTATAATATACCTTAATAGCCTGCTCAGTATATTTCTCCTGTGGCTCTAAAGCACTAGATGAAGGAGTAGTAGATGTTACTGGTAGGGTAGATGAGCTTGATGGAGGAGTAGTAGGTCCAATCCAACTAAATGATGTTGATGGAATTGTTTTAGAATTCTCATTATTACAAGCAGTTGTAGTAATAATGGCCAATGCCATTAATCCTCCAATTAATAATTTTCTTTTTCTCATATTGTAATCACCTCGAGCATTTAGAATAATTTTAGCACAAAAATAAATGTTTGACTACGATTATAGCTGTTATTAGTTCTATTTTTTATTTTATTTTGAAAAATCATTATATAAATGATATAATGTTTTTAATATTTGTTATTTATGGAGGTAAAAAACAGTATGGCAAAGAATTTAACGTATAAAATTTTAGATGCGCATAAGGTATCTGAGGATTTAGAAAATAATAAGATGAGTATTAAAATTGATCATACATTAACTCAGGACGCTACAGGAACTATGGCTTACCTTGAGTTTATTAGCTTTGGTATAGATAAGGTTAAAACAGAATTATCTGTATCATATGTAGATCATAATACATTACAAAATGGTTTTATGAACGCAGATGATCATAAATTTTTACAAACTGTTGCGAATAAATATGGAATTGTATTCTCTAAGGCTGGTAATGGTATTTGTCACCAGGTTAACCTAGAGAGATTTGCTAAGCCTGGTAAAACATTACTAGGTTCAGATTCACATACTCCTACATCATCAGGTGTTGGTGCACTTGCAATTGGTGCTGGTGGACTTGATGTTGCTTGTGCTATGGCAGGTATGCCTTTTACAATCGTTAGACCAAAGGTTGTAGGTGTTAAGCTACTTAACAAGCTTAGAGATGGAGTTTCTGCAAAGGATATAATTATTCACCTAATTGGTATTATGACAGTTAAGGGTGGAGTTAATAAGGTTATTGAATATTATGGTGATGGTGTAAAGACATTAAGTGTACCTGAGCGTGCTACTATTTGTAATATGGGTGCTGAGCTTGGAGCTACATCAAGTGTATTCCCATCTGATGAGGTAACTAGAGAATTCTTAAAGATTCAATCAAGAGAAGAGGATTTCATTCCTTTAGAGCGTGATAGTGATTCTACATATGATGAAAACATCACTATTGATTTAGCTACACTTGATCCATGTGCTTCATGTCCTAATTCACCTGATAATGTTAAGAAAATTGATGAGCTTAAGGATATTAAGGTTGATCAGGTATTAATCGGTAGCTGTACAAACTCAAGCTATTATGATTTCGTTAAGGTAGCTTCAATCCTAAAGGGTAAGAAGATTAATAAGAATGTATCATTAGGTATCGCTCCTGGTTCACAGCAGGTATTACAAATGATAACTAAGAATGGTATATTAGATGTATTACTAGAGGCTGGTGCGAGAATATTAGAATCTGCATGTGGACCTTGTATCGGTATGGGTCAATCACCTGCGACTGATGCAGTATCATTAAGAACATTTAACCGTAATTTCTACGGTAGAAGTGGTACAAATTCAGCTAAGGTATATTTAGTATCTCCAGAGGTTGCAGCATTATCTGCAGTAAATGGTTATATCTCTAATCCACTTGGTATGAAGCTTGATGCATTTAGTATGGATGTAGATTATCCTAAGTGTGATAGCTTACTATATTATCCAGAATACGATGGTGAGGTAGTAATGGGACCAAACATTAAGCCACTTCCTAAATTTGAGCCAATCGGTGAGGATTTTGAGGCTAAGGTTATGATTTCATTAGAGGATAATATTACTACAGACCATATTATGCCAGCTGGTGCTAAGGTATTACCATATAGAAGTAATATCGAAAAGATTAGCGAATTCGTATTCTCTAATATTGATGAGGGCTTCTCTAAGAGATGTTTAGACAATGGTAGTGGTGTTATTGTTGCTAAGGAAAACTATGGACAAGGCTCATCTCGTGAGCATGCTGCTATAGCTCCTAGATATTTAGGTATCAAGGCAGTTATCGCTTCATCATTTGCGAGAATTCATAAGAAGAATCTAATTAACTTTGGTATTTTACCAATAGAGGTTAATATTGAAGCTGATTTATTTGATGTAATTAATGTTAAGTATGATAGAAATACTATTACTGTTATCAATAAAACAAAGAATAAGAGCTATCAGGTAGAAAACCCACTAACTGATGAGGAATATAACTTAATTAGTGTAGGCGGTTTATTAAATACATTCTAATTGGAAAGGAGAATTCCATGAACGAGTTTTTATTAGAAAAATATCATGATCTATTAAAGGATGGAGCTATAGCTCCTGAGCTTTATGATTTATATGAGGTTAAAAAGGGACTAAGAAATAATAATGGTACAGGTGTACTTGTAGGCTTAACTAAGGTATCTGAGGTATCAGGCTATAATGTAGAAAATAATGTAAAGCTTCCTAAGGAAGGTAATCTATATTATCGTGGTATTGATATTAAGGAAGTAGTTAAGAAGTCTAAGGATGACTTTGGCTATGAGAATACATGCTTCCTATTATTATTTGGTCATTATCCTAATGATATTGAATCATCAATATTTAGAAAAATATTAAGTGATAATTATGATTTACCAGAGGGATTCTTGGAAAATATTATTTTACCTCATCCATCTAAATCATTAATGAATCATATTACTAGATCAATATTATCATTATATTCATTCGATGATAATCCAGACGCAATTGAAGGTACTGAGCTAATTAAAAAGGGCGTATCCCTAATAGCTAAAATGCCTGCAATTATTTCATATTGTCTTCAAGCAAAGACACATTATCTAGATAAGGATTCATTACATATCCATTTCCCTAAGAAGGAATATTCATTCGCAGAAAATGTATTATACCTATCTAGAAATGATGGACATTTTACTGATATTGAGGCTAAAACATTAGACAGATGCCTAATGGTTCACGCAGACCATGGTGGAGGAAATAATAGTGCCTTCGTTGGAACTGTTGTTTCATCTACTTTAACTGATATATATTCAATGCTATCTGCATCACTTGCTGCACTTAAGGGTCCACGTCATGGTGGAGCAAATATGGCTGTTCAGGATATGATGAGCGTAATTATCGATGATATAGGTATTAACGCAACTGATGATGAAATCAATAATGTAATTGATAGATTATTAAAGAAGGATTATTTTGATAAGTCTGGATTACTTTATGGTATTGGACATGCTATCTATACATTATCTGATCCAAGATGTGATATTTTAAGGGAAGAGGCTAAAAAGCTATCAGAGGATAAGAAATCTCCTAAGTTTGATTTATATTATCGTTTTGAAAAGCTTGCTATTAAGAAGCTTGAGGCTAAAACAGGCAAGAAGTGCTGTGCTAATGTCGATTTCTATTCAGGCTTAATCTACGAGCTATTAGATATTCCAAGAGATTTATTCATCCCTATTTTCGCTGCAGCTAGATTAGTAGGCTGGGTATCACATGATATTGAGAATTTATTATATTGCAATAAGATTGTAAGACCTGCAACTAAATATGTTGGCTTTAAGGAAGACTAATTATGATTTCTACAAGATATAAAATAGGTATATTTGGCATGGGCGCTGTAGGCTCATCTATATATGATGAACTAAATGGCTATCCTAATCTTTATGCATTATTAGATGAGGATAGAATTAATAAATATAAAAAGAATCCACTTTATATAAATGGAAAAAAGGTAGAGCTTAACTCTACCTCAAATAAAAAAATGGATTTTATTTTCCTATGCGTAAAGGTATATCATCTTGATAAGGCTTTAGTTGATTTAAAGCCATTCGTTGATGACCATACTATTATTTTACCTATATTAAATGGTATTGATGCTCATGATATAGTAAGTAAGGCATATCCACATAACTGGGTTCTATATGGAGCTATCAATGTAGAATCAAATAAGGAAGGTAATAATGTAAAAACAAGTAAGATTATGAACCTTCAATTTGGTGATAAATATAATTATCATCTAAGATTTCCTTTAATAGAATATAAAAAGATATTTGATCATTATAAAATAGTTAATCATATTTATCATAATGTAAATAGAAGAGTATGGCTAAAATGGATGATGAATTTAGCTATTAATCAGATATCTGCCTATGGTAACTATACCTACAAGGATATGAGTGATCCTGAGATACTTGATTTAATGTATCATGTATTTGATGAGGGATATATAGTTGCCCAAAGCTATAATATCGGTGTAACAAGAGGCGACATCGATGAGCTTAAATATAGATGTAGCCTATTTGAATCTGATAGAGTAACAAGCTTAACCCTAGATGTTAATAAGGGTGGATTAAATGAGGCAGCTATATTTGGTGGTAGAATGCTCGAGCTTGCTAAAGCTAAGAATATAGATATACCATATAATACTATGGTTTATGAAAGATTATTAGAAAGAATAAACGGAAAAGGACACTAAAACTAGTGCCCTTTTCCTTTTTTTGGGAGAGATTATTTTGAAAAGTTATTATCTTTTGCACTTTAATATTATCACTTATGAAAGCGCTTGTCAACCTTTTTATATAATAATTTATTAAATTTGTGCTATAATGTTTTTGGAGTTGAATAGATATGGATAGAAAAGGAATTTTATTAGACCTAAGGAATGAAGGAAAACTAAAGGGATTAAAGCCATGCTTCGTAAATTTAAGACCAAACATGGGTAAAATATATAATGGTGGTAGTGGAACATTTATTATGACCATTAGAGATAATACTCTTTATTTTCAAAAGCTATCATTCTTTTTACATAGATTAATACCATCTGATGATTTTAGTGTAAATGCTAAGAGATTTACTGAATATGGTATAAATAAGAGAACAGGATTATCTATATTAAACCTATATGATAGTGAAGGAAGATTTCTTCCTATAGCCTATCAAACAGGCTTAAAGGAAACTTTTTCTACTGAGGATAATATCAGTAGAATTCTAAAGGAATTAGAAGAAAAGAATGGCTTAAAGCTAGAGGGTGTTGAAAATGGAGAAGAAAACGTTGAATCAGAAGGAGAAGGACCTAATAAAGAAGTATGAGTCTGGTAAAAAAAGAAAGCCTTCATTTAATGATAAAAAGGAAATGTATTTAAAGCAAACAGATAGAAGCTATAAGGATGGTGATAGGAATTGATTAATTTAGGAGAATTCGTAGAATTAAGTGTAATAAGAAAATCAGATTTAGGATATATGCTTACAGATGGTAAGGAAGAGGTATTATTACATTTTAAGCAATCACTATCTGAGCATGAAATATCTGATAAGGTAAGAGTATTTATATATAGTGATAAGCAGTCTAGAAAGACAGCTACAGAAATAGAGCCATTTATAGGTATTGAAAAGCCTGACTTTGTTAAGGTTGTAGGATCTAGAGCAGGTACTGGTGTATTTGTTAATATTAATACGCCTAAGGATGTTTTAATATCTAAGGATTATCTACCATATAATGAAGCGTTCTGGCCGGTTGAGGGAGATACTATTTTAGCACACCTTAAGGTTAGAAAGGATAATATTTGTGCAAAGCCTCTATCACGCTTTGATATTATTGGAATGCATAAGGATGTAAGATATGGTGAGG